>JAIRLC010000103.1 GCA_031259645.1 Prevotellaceae bacterium
CCGGTAAAAAAAGAAACAAGCCCGGGACAACGGCCGGTGATGCGCACCGCAGCGTTGAGCCGCCAGCCCATACCGAATTTTCGCCCCGATGACCCGGCGTTGATAAAAGAAGGAATGGCTATTGAACACGAACGTTTTGGCCGCGGCACGGTAAAGCGTATAGAGGGCAACGCCTCGAATGTGAAAGCGGTGGTGGAATTTGAAACGGAAGGCGCTAAAACCTTGCTGCTTAAATTTGCCCGGCTGCGGATTGTTGCGTCACATGATTAGTGGTATCATCGGAATTTTCGGTTTTATTATAAAAAATATTACCTTTGTTATAGATAACGTCAAAAATAACCCGATTATGAACGTTAAATACTTCATGTTTTTATTTTGTCCCTTGGCCGTACAAGGGCAAACCACCGACATTGTCCAAACCGCCGATATTATCGAAGTGAAAACCGATAATACGTCTATGATTTTTACGGCAAAAACCGATGCGCCGGTCTTCTTTCAATATTGGGGCAACAGGATTGACAGTACCGCCGACTTCTCCCTCGGAAGGGCGGTGGAACAGCAACTCTTCCCGGCATACGGGGGACGCTACTTCCTGAATCCCGCGCTGCGCCTGACCCACGAAGACGGTGTGCTGACCACAGAATTGGTGTATATCGACATGGAAAGCAACTCGCTTGACGAGAACCGCACGGAAACCATCGTCCATCTCAAAGACAAGCTGTATCCGGTGTTTGTGGATGTCCATTTTGTGGCGCACAAAGCGGAAGATGTTATTGTACAATATGTAACCGTTGTGCATCACGAAAAAGATTCGGTGCGCATAGCAAATATCGCGTCATCCTACTTCCCGCTCCACGCCGAGGCGTACTACTTGACGCATTTTTACGGCTCGTGGGCAGCCGAGATGCAGTGGAAAGAAGAACGCTTGACGCCGGGCACAAAAGTTGTTGAATCGAAAAAAGGCGTGCGGACGGCGCAATCCGAAAACCCGTCGTTCCTCCTGTCGCTGAACAGGCCGGCGGAAGAAGATTTCGGCGACGTGTATGCCGGCGCTTTGGCGTGGTCGGGCAATTACAAATTGTCGTTTGAATTTGACGAGCCCGGCGTGTTGCACACCTTGGGCGGGCTCAACGATTTTGCTTCGGAATATTATTTAGATTCCAGCCGGGTTTTCCGGACGCCCGACATGGTACTCACCTACAGTGCGCACGGAAAAGGGCAGGTTTCGCGGAATTTCCACGACTGGAGCCGTAAGTACGCCCTTGCGCATGGCGACAAGCTGAATCCGGTATTGCTGAACAATTGGGAAGGCACCTACATGAACTTCGACGAGAAAACGCTCACCGACATGATAGACAATGCGGCCGATTTCGGCATTGAGCTGTTTGTGCTCGATGACGGGTGGTTCGGTAACCGGTTTCCCCGCGACGACGATGACGCCGGGCTGGGCGACTGGCAAGTTAATAAAAAGAAACTGCCGCGCGGTATCGGCTATCTGGCCGACTATGCGGTGAGCAAAGGCCTCAGGTTTGGCTTGTGGATAGAATTAGAGATGGTCAATCCTAAAAGCGAGCTGGCGCAAAAACATCCCGAATGGGTGGTGAAAAGCGGCGAGCGCGACGTCTTGACCATGCGCAACCAATGGTTGTTGGACATGACCAACCCTGACGTGCAGGATTTCGTGGTGCAAACGTTCGACGAGATTGTGGCGATGTCGCCCAACATTTCGTATATCAAATGGGACGCCAACAGGCATGTGGAAAATGTGGGGTCGGAGTATTTACCGGCCGGCCGGCAAACGCATTTCTGGTATGAATATGTGCAGGGATTGTATGCTGCGTATGAGCGGATCCGGGAAAAACACCCCGATATGGAAATACAATTATGTTCGTCAGGCGGCGGTAGGGTTGATTTCGGCGCACTGAAATATCACGACGAATTTTGGGCCAGCGACAACACCAGCGCGGTAGACCGGATATTTATCCAGTACGGAACCAATACTATTTACCCGGTACAGGCTACGGCGTCGCACGTGTCATCCAGTCCGAATCACCAAACCGGCATAAATGTGCCCTTGAAATTCCGTTTCGATGTGGCCATGTCGGCGCGCTTGGGCATGGAGCTGCAACCAAAGGATATTACCGGCAGTGATTACCGGTTTGCCAAAAAAGCCATCCGCGAATACAAGCTAATCCGCCCCATTGTGCAGTTGGGCGACTTGTACCGCCTGATATCGCCGTACGGCGAAAACGGCTGGGCCTCGTTGATGTATGTGTCGAAAGATCAGGAGCAGGCGGTATTCTTTGCCTACAGCTTAAAATACCACAACCCCACCTATTTTGAAACAAAGTTAAAAGGGCTGCATCCCGGCAAGCGGTATAAAATTACCGAATTGAATGGCCGGTCCAACCACAGTTCATTTTATGGAAACGACAAAACTTTTTCCGGCGAATACCTGATGAATGTGGGCATCAGGCTGCGGCTGTACAGGCCATACAGCAGCGCTGTGCTACTTATCTCCGAGGAATAATGATTAGTGGTTAGTGATTAGTGGTTAGTGTGTCACGTCCTGAAAAAAGTTGACAGGTTAATAATCATTTTTATTTGTTTGTTTTTTGTTCATTCACTAACCACTAATCACTAACCCGTTAACCACTAAAATCAGATGCCCAGCCCGTCGGTGAATGACGCGGTGGCTTTTTTCTGCACAATGCGCGAGTGCGGCGGCACGGAATATACCTGCCAGATATTCCCCCCGATGATGGAATGATGGCCAATGGTAATACGTCCCAGAATAGTGGAGTTGGCGTAAATAATCACGTAATCCCCAATAACCGGATGGCGCGGCTCATTCATGGGCAATCCTTCGTGATCGAGCGTAAACCCTTTGGCGCCGAGGGTTACACCCTGATAGAGCCTCACGTGGTTGCCAATCACGCAGGTCTCGCCAATCACTACGCCGGTGCCGTGGTCAATGCTGAAATATTCCCCGATGCGGGCGCCCGGATGAATGTCAATGCCGGTGGCGGAATGTGCCAGTTCGGTGATAATACGCGGCAATACCGGTATTTTCATGAGCAACAGTTCATGCGCCACGCGGTAGTGTACCATGGCCTGAATAGCCGGATAACAAAATATCACTTCGCCGGAACCGGTGGCTGCCGGGTCGCTGTCGCACACCGCTTTGATGTCGGTGGCCAGCAGCCGCTTTATTTCCGGCAACCGGTCGATAAACGCAAGCGTGAGCGCCGGCGCGGTTTCTTCCCACTCGCCGGAGGTATGGTCGAAAACGCATAAACTTTTATATATTTGCTCGTTAAGCAGCGAAAATAGCCGCTCCATATACACTTCCATGTGCGATTCCTGCGTGTATTCACTAATTTCGGTATCACCGAAGAAATCGGGAAAAAAGATGGATTTGATCAGGTTCATGATTTCTTTTATCCTGTTGACATTGGGCAACGCCTGTTCCGGCTTCGGAATGTACTCATATTCTTTAATTTCATTTTGCGACAAGGCGCTTGCAATTTTTTTCAGGGAATGGGCATGTGTATTCATGCCGCGAAGATACAATATTTTAAGTTAAGAATAATTTTTTTTTTGATAATGGAAACTTTGTTGTATATTTGTAGCCTCACTATGGGGTTTTTCTATGGAAGAACGGGTTAATGAATTGTTGAAACGTTTAAGGGATAAGCAGTTACAGCTTATCGCCTATTACGAAAAAACACAGCGTGAGTATGTTGAATTATTGGCTGAAAACCAGAGAAA
This sequence comes from Prevotellaceae bacterium, assembly GCA_031259645.1. GTDB lineage: Bacteria > Bacteroidota > Bacteroidia > Bacteroidales > UBA932 > JAIRLC01. The sequence goes on from JAIRLC010000103.1 coordinate 3,772, forward strand.
TAAAGATGAAATAACACGCCAATATGAGCGGATAAAAGAATTGGAAGAAAAGAATAAAAAGTTGCAGTTAGCCGAGGCATTTAAAGGATCAGGTGCCGGCACTAATGATGCAAAATTAAAAATAGGAAGAATTGTGAGGGAGATTGATAAATGTATTGCTCTATTAAACAGATAAAATTGAATGGGAGAAGAAACACTTTCCATTAAAATTAATGTAGCCGATCGTTATTATCCGTTTAAAATAGCGGCGTCTGGAGAGGAAAGCCTTAGAGCAGCGGCGCGGCGTATTAACGAAGTGGTGGCCCAATATCGTCAGCGTTATTCCGACCGCGACATGTACGACGCCCTTGCCATGGCAGCCTTGCACTTTGTTTTAAAACTTATTGGGTGTGAGGCGGTTCAAGGACGGGTAGTAAATGAGGTGGCGGTGCTTGATGAAGAGTTGGAAGAGTATTTACAAGGTATTGAATGAAGTAACGTATAGTTCCTATTACATATTGTGTCTGCATTGTTACGTGTTTCTTTGCGAAACTCAACACTATTATTATTAAAGGAGTTTATCTCGGTTGCTAAGAACAGGCCTGGTTATCCTTCGGGAGATTTCGACTTGTCGAGACGTTGGACGTTCGAGGTTAATATCCGGAAGCTCCGCCTTGATTTTCAGGGTTTTCGACAAACAAGCGTAATGATGCAGACTTTTTTTATTTGAGGATATATAAAATGAACTAAAACAAACATAACAAAATTATGGAATTACCAATTATATTAGCTATAATAGCCATCATCGTTGGCGGGGGGGTGTCATTTTTTGCAGTAAATGCTTTGTTGTCGAAGAAACGTGATAAAATCATTAAAGAGGCGCAAACAGAGGCGGAAAATATCAAGAAGGAGAAGATACTGCAGGCCAAAGAGCGGTTTTTACAGTTGAAAACGGAACATGAAAGTGTGATTAATGAGCGGAATAATAAATTGTCACAGGCGGAAAACAGGTTGAAGCAGAAGGAGTCGGTGTTGGGACAACAATTATCTGAAGCGCAACGGAAAATAAAAGAAAACGACGCCATCAAAGAAAGTTTGTCGGTACAGATGGAAGTGGTGGAGAAACGTATTGAAGAGTATGAGCGGTTCCGCCGTCAGCAGATTGAGAAATTGGAAACTATTGCTGGCCTTTCGGCGGCAGAAGCAAAGAACAACCTGGTGGAATCATTGAAAGCCGAGGCGAAAACGCAGGCCATGTCGTATGTCAATGAGGTGATGGATGAGGCGCGGCTGAATGCCACGAAAGAGGCGAAGCGTATTGTGATCCTCTCGTTGCAGCGGGTGGCGCAGGAAGCCGCCATTGAAAATGCCGTTACGGTTTTCCATATTGATAATGATGAAGTGAAAGGCCGCATCATCGGTCGCGAAGGCCGCAACATTCGTGCTTTGGAAGCCGCTACAGGCGTGGAAATCGTGGTGGATGATACGCCGGAAGCGATTGTGATTTCCGGCTTCGACCCCGTACGCCGCGAAGTGGCGCGGTTGGCGCTACATCAATTGATTACGGACGGACGTATCCATCCGGCGCGTATTGAAGAAGTGGTGGCCAAACTCCAGAAACAGGTTGATGAAGAGGTGGTGGAAGTGGGAAAACGTACCGCTATTGATTTGGGTATTCACGGCTTGCATCCTGAGTTGATCAAGTTGGTGGGCGCCATGAAATACCGGTCGTCGTATGGACAAAATTTGTTGCAACACTCGCGCGAAGTGGCGAACTTCTGCGCCATTATGGCTGCTGAATTGGACTTAAACCCCAAGATGGCAAAGCGTGCCGGCTTGTTGCATGATATTGGAAAAGTGTCGCCCGACAATCCCGAACTGCCGCACGCCATTCTGGGTATGCAACTGGCCGAGAAATACAAGGAAAAGCCGGAAGTTTGCAATGCCATCGGGTCGCACCACGAAGAAGTGGACATGACGTCGTTAATAGCACCGCTGGTGCTGGTGGGCGACGCCATATCGGGCGCCCGCCCCGGCGCTCGCCGTGAAGTGGTGGAATCCTACATCAAACGTTTGAAGGGCATGGAAGATTTGGCCTTGTCGTATCCGGGCGTGATAAAAACGTATGCCATTCAGGCAGGCCGCGAATTGCGGGTAATTGTGGGTAGCGAAAAAGTGAGTGACGCCGATGCAGAAAGCCTGTCACAAGATATTGCGAAGAAAATACAGGAAGAAATGACTTATCCGGGACAAGTGAAAGTAACGGTAATCCGTGAAACCCGGGCTGTAAGTTTTGCAAAATAAATGTCCGGATTTATCTTTCCAAACCGTTTTTTTATTCTGTTGTGCGGATGCGCTTGTTTATTTTTCTCCTGCAGCCGGGGCGACTTGCCGCAACAGTTGGCCGCTTGTGCGGAGGCCATTACCCAAATTGAATTTTCACAGGGCGGCGACACCGCTACCTTGACCGGAATTGACGGGAAGTGGGTGGTCAATCGCGGCCGGGCTGCCAAGATAGAACACTTGTCCAATTGGTGGCATGTGGCGCTGAATTGGCGGTTGCGCCCTATGGCGCTTGATGAAACCATAAAACAGAAAATAACCACTCAGATTGTCCGGGAAGGGCTACATACCGCTGTATTTACCGAACGCCATGATCATCCTTGGCTCACATTTTATATAAGCAATATAGAATATACAGGTACGGTGGTGTATTATGGCGGACAATTATTTTTGGCAGACATACCCTATACCGGTTATGCGGTTATGGATGTGTTTAACGCCACGCCCGGATACTGGAAAGACGCCACAGTGTTTTCCTGTTTGCCGTTTGATTTGGATACGGTGACGGTGGAACACCTGC
>JAIRLC010000095.1 GCA_031259645.1 Prevotellaceae bacterium
CCGCGGAAGTATTCGCGGTTGGCAGGCATCCATGTGGTAGCGTCGAGGCAGGCGTTGGCTTCGACGTCGGATATTTCCCAAAAAGGTTTCATCGTGGGACGGCCCTCCGCATCGTTTTGACGGCCGGAGCCGTCTAAGGAGGCCGCCCCCGAGTTAATCAGGTGAATCATCCCGCCGGCGATGAGGCCGGTGGCCTTTTTGCCGGTTACCCGCGCGATAGCTTCGGGGCTCCAGTAGGTGCGCACGTCGGCGAAAATTGAGGCCGTGTTGGTGAGCAAGTGCCCGAACAGCATGGCGGCGCCGTTCAGTGCGTCGTTTTCCGTAGCCAGGATGTAGGGGGCGCGTGTGCCGTTCCAGTCGAACGAGGAATTGAGGATGGCTTCGGTGAAGTCGCCGTTTGGGTAGAAGTCCGTCCACTGGCGCTGTCCCTGGAAGCCGGCGGCAATGGCGTTGTGTCCGAGCGCTTCCTCACCGAACCCCATTTCTTTCAACCTGGGGTTCCCGACCATCAGGTCGCGCACGATCAGCGTCATCTTCACGATAAATTCCCAGTCTTTGGCGCTCGCCTCCGGCGTTTTCACCAGGTCCCGGCGGTTGATGACGTCATCGCCCTGTTTGCAATGCGTTTTCGCCCATGCCAGCGCTTTTTCGTATTCCTGTTTGTCGTATATGCCTTCGGTCATCCGGCGGATGATTTCCACTTCGTCAATGCCTTCGCAGCGCATGCCGAGGTAGTCTTCAAAGAAGTCGGTATTGACGATTGAGCCGGCAATGCCCATGCACACGGCGCCAATCGACAGGTACGACTTCCCGCGCATGATAGCGGCCGCCAGCGCCGCCTTAGAGAACAGCAGGAGTTTTTCCTGCACGTCGGCCGGGATTTCCGTGTCGGTGCTGTCGCGCACGTCGCGGCCATAGATGCCGAAAGCAGGCAGGCCTTTTTGGGCATGGCCGGCCAGCACGGCGGCTAAGTACACGGCGCCCGGGCGTTCGGTACCGTTAAATCCCCACACGGCTTTGATGGTGTGGTTGTCCATGTCCATGGTTTCGCTGCCGTAGCACCAGCAGGGTGTTACAGTGATGCTCACCCCGACGCCTTCTCGCCGGAATTTCTCCGCGCAGGCGGCGCTTTCGGCCACGCGGCCAATGGTGCTGTCGGCAATCACGCATTGCACCGGCGTCCCGTCAGGATATTTCAGGCGTTCGGTCAAGAAATCGACCACGCCTTTGGCCATGTTCATGGTTTGTGTTTCGAGCGACTCCCGCACGCCGCCCATGCGGCCGTCAATCGTTGGGCGGATGCCGACTTTCGGCCATGCACCCCGGTATCTGTTTGTGTTCATAAGAGGAATTTAAATTAAAGGATTTTTTGACAAATATACCGATATGAAACCTGCCGTGATGTTATTATTTTGATAAAAAAATAACACATTATTAATATTCGACACACCGGAATGATGTTATATTAAAAACTTTGGGTACATTTACGTCCTAATTTAAAGAAACATGCTCGATGATGTAACATTCTTGCTGCTGAATGTCGGCTACGCGGAATTAAACGCCGACTGGAACTGGAAAGAAGTGTGCAGCCCCTTCGCCCGCATTTATTATGTGAAGGACGGCGGCGCAAGGACGAAAATCGGGAACAACACCTACGCGCTTAAACCGCACCACCTGTATTTGACACCCCCATTCAGCCTGCACGACGACGAATGTGACGGCTATTTTACGCTGTTCTACATCCATTTCTTCGAGAAGGCCATCCGCAAGGAATCTGTTTTCGACATGTACGATTTTCCGGTAGAAGTAGAAGCTTCCCCTTTGGACTTGTTGCTGGTCGAAACCTTGATGCAGATAAATCCCGGCCGGGAGTTGAAGCATATTGACCCCAAACTGTATGACAACCCGCCGACGCTTTCTCGCTATATAGCGGCCGGCCATCGGATGCCGCTACCTGTCATGATGGAGACCCGGGGCATATTGTACCAAATCATGTCTCGGTTTTTCAAAGCGGCCACCCTTAAATCCGGCGACAAGGACGTCCGGATAAAAAAGTGCCTGAAGTTTATCCATGAGAACATCGACCAGGAAATACCCCTGTCGCGATTGGCCGGTATCGCCTGCATGAGCGAAGGCCATTTCATCCGTATGTTCAAGAAAGAGATGCACTGTCCACCGGTGAAATACATCAACCGGAAAAAGATAGAGAAGACACAGTTCCTGTTGCTTACTACCGACATGCCGGTGCGGGACATTGCGCTGGAGTTGTCGGTCGACAATATTTCCTATTTTAACAAGCTGTTCAAGCAGTACACCGGAAAAACGCCCGGCGCTTACCGGAACGAGTATGGCGCCGACACGCCACCGCTGTTTTGACCGCTGGGCAAGTCGTTTGGCGGCGCCATTGGCGGCCTTATTTATTCTCCAACTCTATTCCGCGGGCGGATGCTGGCGGCGCGGCGCACGAAAAAGCCCACCTCGACAAAGCCATTGCAGCATTCATAAAAGTAGGCAAGGCGCTGGGGATAATTAAGAGTTAAGAACTAAGAGTTAAGAATTAATACATTAGCACAACGTCTTAATCACCTAATCACTTAATTTCTTAATTACTCGCTTGCTTGTTCCGAAATTCTTTTTACCTTTGACCCGGATTTGGCTGATAAAGTCAAATTTAAGGCCTGAAAACGTAGGCCGCGCGCCAAACTTTAAAAAATAGAGGGGAAGAAAAAGGGGAAGAATGGGAAGAATGAGGGGAAGAATAACTTAAATAATAAACCTACCTATTTATAAGGTATAACCAACAGAAACAAATGATTATTAATCCGGGATATAAAAAAAATGATTTGACTTTATCAGCCAAATCCAAGGTCAAAGGTAAGAAGAATTTCGGAATAAGCAAGCGAGTAGCGCAAAAAATTAGGTGATTAAGTGATTAGGTGATTAAGACAATGTGCTAATGTGATTGATTTAAATCTTTAAATCTTGGAACGGATAAACATTGGAAAATTTCATGTACTTTTGTATTTTATGCGTCTTATTATCGACATAGGAAACACGACTGCCAAAATCGCGGTTGTGCACAGAAACAGTTTCTTAACTGTGGAGCGCCACCGGGAAGTCACGGAGGACGTGCTGACCCGGTTGTTGGCGCAATATCCCGTAACGTCTGCCATTTACTCATCGGTACGTGCCGGCGGCGAAGCGGCCTGCGCCGGATGGCTGGGCGGCAAGGTGAAAAAACTGATTCATTTCACGCATAAAACCGCCATCCCTGTTAAAAACCTGTATGGTACGCCCGAAACATTAGGCTGCGACCGTTTGGCGGCGGCCGTGGGCGCTTATACCCTTTTCCCCGCTACAAACTGCATGATTATTGATTGCGGCACCGCCATTACCATAGATTTTGTGGGGCAGGGCGGAGAATTTTTAGGCGGGAACATCTCGCCCGGATTGCAAACCCGCTTCAACGCCTTGCACACAGCCACGGGCAAACTGCCGCTTGGGCAGGTTACCGAAACGCCGCAGGCCATAGGCACAAGTACGGACACCGCTGTTGAGGCCGGCGTACTGCAAGGCGCGCGTTATGAAATAGAAGGATACATAGAACAAAATGCCCTTTCCAACGTAATTTTTACCGGCGGAGATGCGCTTTTTTTTGCAAAACACATAAAAAGTTCGATCTTTGTAATTTTTAATCTTATTCTCGTAGGACTTAACAAGGTGATTGACTATAATGCATATTATCTCTAAAACATTTTATGGCTTGGCAGTTACAGGCATCATGTGCTGCACTGCAACAGCCGTTTTTGCGCAAACTGATGACGCAACGAATACCTTCAGCCCCTATTCCCTCTATGGTTTGGGCGACCTGGCAAAGCCCGGTATCGCTTACAACCTGGGTATGGGAGGGGTCGGAACGGGAGTGAGAACACCGCGGGTGATTAATTTTATCAATCCTGCGGCCTTGACGGCGCAAGACAGCCTGTCGTTCATGTTCGATTTTGGAATTGAAAATCAAAATTACTATTTGACCAACTATGTTGCCGGCAAAAAACAGACTTCCGCCGCAAATAACATGAATATCCACCACATTGTAATGAGTTTCCCCGTGTATAAACGCATTATCGTGGGGTTTGGCCTGCTGCCATACAGTAGCGTGGGCTACGACATACAAAGAAAGGAAAACCGTGACGAAATCATTGCAGAAACGGGACATACTTCCTACCGGTATACAGGCGAAGGCGGCATTACACAGGGCATGCTGTCAATTGGTGTGCCGATAGGTAAACGCTTCTCGCTGGGCGGGCAGGTGCAGTACTATTTTGGCTCTATCGACCGCTACAGCATTGTCGATTTTGAAGCGGGATCGGGATCCTCCGACCTGACCACGGGACAACAGCTTAAAGTGGGAAACTTCGGATTTTCTTTGGGCGCGCAGTATGAACACCCGCTAAAGAATAACCTTGTATTGACCGTGGGCGCTACCTATCAATTTGCCACCAAAATCGGGAAAAAAGAGATTGACTTTGCTTATACAACCGGCTCACTGGTTGATACGGTGGCATGGAACACAAATACCGGTAACCTTATGTCGCTGCCGTCAACCATTAGCGCAGGTTTTTCTTTGCACAAGTTCAACCAGTGGATGTTCGCCCTCGATTATGTGTTTCAGGACTGGCGCAATTCGGGATTTGAAAATCAATCGTTCACGCAAAAAACCTTTACAGTAACGCCAAGCCATCTGGTCAGGACAGGTTTTGAATGGATACCGTCGCGAACGGATTTCCGCAATTACTTTAAACGGTGCAGTTACCGGGTAGGCCTCAGCTATGAGAACACATACATGCAGTTTTCCGGCCACAACATCAATAACGCCAGCGCCACCATTGGCTTGGGCTTTCCAATCAACAGGTGGAACAACAGCGTGAATTTTTCGGCCGAAGTGGGCAGGCGGGGAACAACCACGGATAACTTGATTCGAGAAACCTATGTGAAATTTTCTTTCAGCTTTAGTATCTATGATATTTGGTTTATTAGACCGAAAATAGAATAACGAATGATGAAACTTTTACACTTTTTTCTTATACTTATAATAAGTTGCTCAACGGCTGTGCAGTCATGGTCGCAGGGCAAATTTGGAAGCGACAGCGTGACTTGCGTCACAAACTTGAGTTTTTACAGAGATTACGCCATGCAGGAGAAATATAAAGAAGCGCTCCCTTACTGGCGGAAAGCCATTCACGTTTGTCCGCCGGCTGCCAGCCAGAATCTTTACATTGACGGAGTTAAAATCATGAAGTATTTAATAGAAAATACGAAAGACCTCAAGCTTCGCCAAGCCCGTATAGATTCTTTATTTATGATGTATGACCACCGCATCACGTATTTTAAAGTGAACAAGGGAAATGTTTACAGGCTGAAAGCCTATGATGTGGTGCAGTACATGGAGAATGACGAGGTCATGGTATATAAGGCGTTTGAGGCGGCGGTGATGGCCGGCGGCAGCAAAACGGAAGCGCGTACGATGATTGACGCCATGAACGCTGCGCTTAAACTTTATAACAGCAAGCGTCTTCCCGGTAATAATTTCATGGAATTTTACACCAAACTCCGCGCGTTTGCCGATAAACAGGCAAAAGAAAAACCCGATGATGCGCAGTCAAAACGGTTGCCCACCGACTTGGAAAACTTGTTCGTGGCAAGCGGCGCAACCTCATGCGACAAGTTGATTGCCATGTATGAGAAAGAATTTCAGGCCGCATCGAAAAATAAGGAAGTCGTATCGCGTATCCTGCAAATGATGGGATTAAATAACTGCACAAAAAACAGCTTCTATTATCAGATTGTGGAAGCCTATCATAAGCTGGAGCCTTCGGCCGGGTCGGCTTATGCCGTGGGGAGAATGTATGCCATGAAAAACGACATGACCAGCGCCGTAAAATACTACAAAGAAGCGGTGCAAAGAACAACTTCCGAAAAAGACAAAGCGAAATATTTGGCGGAATTAGGCGTTATCTATATGCAGGAATTTAAAGATACAGGACATGCCCTGCAATGTGCCAAACAAGCGATAAACAGCGATGCGAAAAACGGCAGGGCGCATTTGCTGCGGGGAATAATATGGGCTACGGAGGAATGTGGCGGTAACGACATTGCGAAGAAAGCAAAATACTGGGTTGCGGTTGATTATGCCGTAAAAGCAAAAAGCTTGGATCCCACGCTAACCGAAGAAGCCAATCAATACATCAATGCATATTCGAGATATTTCCCGGAACAATCGGATGCGTTCATGTATGACCTGGTTGATGGTAATCCTTATGTGGTGAATTGTAACGGCATGACGGAACGCACAAGGGTGAGAACACGCAAATAACTATGTCGGTAACGAAACAAATCATAGCTGTATTTTACAAAGGAATAGCGCTGTTGGGAGGCGCTATTATTGTCGCCTCGTGTGGCGATGGGAATACCGCCGTTCCTCCTATCGAAGATGAGGCCAACACCCCCACCATGCAAGTGCGGGAATTTGGCGTAACTTATACGGAGTACGGAAGAAAAAAAATGCGGCTCACCGCTCCGTTATTGGTGCGCTACATGATGGCGCCAGAGCCCTACAGCGTGTTTCCCGAGGGTTTTTTCGTGGAATTTTTTACCGTCGAAGAAATACTGGAAAGCCAAATTACCGCCGACTATGCCCTGTACAAGGAAAAACCGGTGGAAATATGGCAGGCGGTAGGAAATGTAGTGGTTATCAATTATGAAAAACAACAAAAACTGCTTACCGACACCTTATACTGGAACCGGCAGGAACACACCATCTATACCACAGCGCCGGTACGCATTGAAACAAAAGACGGCATTACCAATGGTCGAAAAGGCATGACATCCGACGAACACTTTACCAATTACGAAATCCGCGAAATAGGCGACAGCCACTTGTATTTTGATGACCGACAGCCTGAAACACCGGCAGATTCATTGCAACCGCTTGAAAACACTATTTCACCTCTTATATAATTGGTTGTTTTTCATCAATTTATTGATTATAAGAAAAAGAAAAACAAAGAGAAGCGTGTATCATTGCTAAAATTTAGTATCTTTGCTTGCTAAATTTTGAGTTGAAGCATATAAATATAACATAAATATGGCAGTTTTAGAAAAAATCAGGGTACGCTTTGGAGTGTTTATTACCGCACTTATCGGACTTGCGTTGATCTCGTTTGTAATTGATGTGAATACCTTACAAACGGTGATATCCATGTTCTCATCCCGTTATGACGTGGGCGCGGTAGCCGGTAAGTCAATTTCTTATCAGGATTATCAGAAAAAAGTAGATTACTATTCAGCCGTTAATCAAATGATCATTGGCGCCAACTCTTTGTCGGAAGCCATGCAGGAAAGGGTGCGCGAACAGGCGTGGCAGGCCTATTTTCAGGAATACGCATTGAATGCGGAATATGAAAAATGCGGCTTGAACATATCGGCCGAAGAATTAACCGACCTCATACGTGGACGGTATGTTTCTCCGGTGCTGTACAACGACCCGGTGTTTACCGATGAAACCGGTGAGTTTAGCCGTGCCGCCGTGGTGAATTTCGTGCAAAGCATCAACAGCGATCCGTCGGGACAGCGCGCCATGTATTGGAACTATGTGGAACAACGCATGAAAGACGCCCAGTTGGCGGAAAAGTATATCGCGTTGCTCGGACAAAGCGACTACCTGAATGTGTTGCAACTGAAAGATGCTGTGAACAGCCGGAACACGATTGCTGATATTAGCTACATTGTACAGCCTTTGGGCTTCACCGCCGACACCAGCATCAGGGCGACGGAAGCCGACTTGACGGCGTACTACAAGGCAAACCGGAAAAACTTTGAACAGGAAACCTCGCGCGATGTGGAATACGTGTCGTTCCCGATAGACCCGTCGGATGAAGATATCCGCCATACGGAAGAGGACGCCGATAACATTTTTGAAGAATTTAAAACAGCCGACGACCTGAAACAATTTGTTACGTTTAACTCCGACCACCCGTTCGACGACCGTTTCTATAAAAAAGGCGAACTCACTGAAAAGTTAGATTCGTTTGCATTTAACGCTACATTGAAAAGTATTCTTCCGGTATACCGGGAAGATAATACGTACATCATGGCGCGGGTAGCGGCCATCAGGAATATGCCCGACTCGGTGCAGGTGCGCCACATTTTAATTTCGCAACAGGGCCGGACAAAAGACGCTGTGAACAAAACCGCCGACAGCTTGCTTACCCTGTTGGAAAGAGGCGGGAATTTCGGTTACTTGGCGCAACAGTACTCTATTGATCAGGTGGCCAACCGCACCGAAGGCGATTTGGGCTGGATCAAACAAGGCTCGCTCATATCGGCGATGAAAAATTTTGAAGATACGTGCTTTATCGTACCGAGAAATAAATATTTTAAAGTGGAAGGAAACTACGGCGTGCACGTGGCACAGGTTACGGAACGCAGTGCGGAATATAAGAAAGTGAAGTTGGCCGTAGTGGAAAAAGTAGCGGAAGCTGGAAAAATCACCATACAAAGTTTATTCACGCAAGCCAATGAATTGGCCGCGTTAAGCCTTAACAACTACAACGAATTTGTGCGGCTATCCAATGAAAAAGGATACATCAGGGTGCCTGCCTACAAAATCAGGGAGTCCGATAAAAGCGTGTCGGTATTCGCCAACGCGCGCGAGCTGGTGCGATGGGTGTATGAAGCGAAAGACCACGAAGTGTCGGCCACGCTGAACTTGAATAACGAATATTTTTTGGTGGCAGCCGTAACGGAAATCCGCGAAGCGGGCATTGCGCCTTTTGAACAGGTGCGCGTGGACGTGGAACAAATCGTGCGACGTGAAAAACAGGCTGAAATGTATGCACAACGCATCAAAGAAGCCATGAACGGCGCTTCGGATTTAGAGGCGGTGGCCGAAAAATTAAATGTAACCGTAGAAAAAGCGTTGGATGTATCGTTTGGAAATGCGTCCATCGCGGGCATAGGCACAGAGCCGAAGTTGGAAGGCGCCATAGCCGGCGCGGCTGTTAATACCGTATCCGGCCCGGTGAAAGGAATAAACGGCGTGTACGCCTTCACGGTTGATACGCGTGAAACCGGCAGCGCCTATACGGAAGAAGATGAAAAAATGCGTCGTCGCCTCGATTATACGCAATACCGTATGTTTGATTTTATTTCTGTATTGGAAAAAACCAAAAATGTCGAAGACTGGCGTTTCAGGTATTTTTAGTGGAAAACATCTTACACCGGCTCACCCGCTCGGACTATAAACACGGCTTTACCACGCCGGTCATCCAGGAATTTATTCCCAAAGGATTAAACGAACATGTCATCCGGTTGATTTCTTCAAAGAAGGAAGAGCCGGCATGGATGCTCGATTTTCGCTTGGCGGCCTATCACAAATGGCTCACGATGAAAATGCCGGAGTGGGCGCACCTCACTATTCCGCCTATCGACTATCAAGATATTATTTATTATGCCGCGCCGCAAAAAAACGCCGCAGCGCCGGAAGGCGTCGATCCGGAACTGGCCGCCACTTTTGATAAATTGGGCATCCCGCTTACGGAGCGCGACCTGATGACCGGCGTGGCTGTGGATGCGGTGTTCGACAGTGTTTCGGTGAAGACAACCTACCGCGAATCATTGGCCGAAAAGGGTATTATCTTCTGTTCGTTCAGCGAGGCGGTGCGCGACTATCCCGATTTGGTGAAAAAGTATTTGGCTAAAATAGTGCCGGCCGGCGACAACTATTTCGCAGCGTTAAACAGCGCGGTGTTCAGCGACGGCTCATTTTGTTATATCCCGAAAGGCGTGCAGTGCCCTATGGAACTGTCGAGTTATTTCCGCATTAACGCCAAGGGTACCGGCCAGTTTGAACGCACGTTGATTGTGGCCGACGAGGGAAGCAGCGTAAGTTATCTGGAAGGATGCACAGCGCCGCAGCGCGACGAAAACCAACTACACGCTGCTGTGGTGGAAATTGTTGTCATGCGCGATGCCGATGTAAAATACTCCACAGTGCAAAACTGGTATCCGGGCGACAAAGAAGGGCGCGGCGGGATTTACAACTTTGTAACGAAACGAGGCCTCTGCAAAGGCGAACACAGCCGCCTGTCGTGGACACAGGTGGAAACAGGCTCGGCCATCACATGGAAATACCCAAGCACCATTTTGCAGGGCGACCATTCGAGTTCGGAATTTTATTCGGTGGCCGTAACAAACAACCACCAACAAGCCGACACCGGCACGAAGATGATACACATCGGCAAAAACACCCGCAGCCGCATTGTGAGTAAAGGCATTTCGGCGGGCTGCAGTCAAAATTCCTACCGGGGATTGGTGAAGTTTACACCGAACGCCACCCACGCCCGCAACTTCTCGCAGTGCGACAGCCTGCTGCTCGGCAGTCACTGCGGGGCGCACACGTTCCCCTACATCGAAAACGAAAACGAAACCGCTGTGGTGGAGCACGAGGCCACCACTTCAAAAATAGGCGAAGACCAATTGTTTTACTGCAACCAACGCGGCATCGCCACCGAAGACGCCGTAGGGCTCATTGTGAACGGCTACGCCCGCGAGGTGTTGAACAAGCTGCCCATGGAATTTGCCGTAGAAGCCCAGAAATTATTGCAGATTTCCCTCGAGGGAAGCGTGGGATGAAATATATAGCCCCTTGCAAAATAGTATATTCCTTTTGTGGAAAAGCTATGCCATTAAAACGACTTTGGCCGCAGAAATTTCAGAATTTCTTTCTTTGATCAGGTGATTATACCTTGCTTCCTCCATGTACTTATTCATTTCAAGCATCGCATCGAAATACTCTTGCCCATCAAAGTACGAAATTTTTTCTTCCTTTGCTAACTCTTCTTCAATAGCTTCTTTCTGACTGATTTTATTAATCATACATTTTAAGATTATGTTCAAAAATTTTAAAATTTAAAAATGGCACTATTTTTTTTGTTAATTTACCTGTTTTATCTAAATCAACCACATTATCTTTAAAAGCAGCGAGAATCAATGGCTTCCAAAAAAAAGTATTTTTTTCTGTAGCATCAAATACTACAATTCCATTAGCCATGTTCTGTTTGATAAGGTCTTTTGTACTTATTTCTGCAATCCATATAAATTTTGGCGTTACAGATTCCATCAGAAATATTTTCAGGCTATCTTGCATAGTTGCATTAAGCGCAATAGTGTCTTTAAACGTTCGGCTTGACGCAAGGAATAATCGTAATACTATTGATGGATTATCGCAATGTAGGAACTTCAACAAATATTGTAAAAATCGAAAAGCCCAAGTTTTCGCTTCAAAAGCATCCAAATAAATTTTTGTGTATAACGGAACAATGAAATAATTAATCTTGCAGTCTTTCCATCTACCATCGTTATAATAAAGAGCAGGAGTTTCTATCGGAGCTTTTTGATATATAGGATGATTGTCATCTCCAAAAATAAAATTCTTTTTAATCGCATTATAATCATATATATCCCCCGATGCAAAATCCAAGTCCACCTTTGTCGCGTCTATTTTTTCATGTCCAATAACTAACAACGCATGTCCGATTGTTTTATTTTCCATGGCGGCAATCACAGGAATGCCACTTTCGATATAACAACTCAATAGATTATCAAATTCGTTGCTATATTCGTTCCGGCTATAAATTCTAGTTCCGAATCCAAACTCTTTCAATGCAAAAGATAGCTGGTTAATCAATAATCCTTTGGACGGCAATTGCCGTTCATAAGATATTTTTTTCAAGGCATGTACTATTTTTGAGGGAAGCGTGGGCTTATAATCCGGATATTTATTGCCAAAATATTCCATTATAGCCCATAGCGTTGTTTCTGCGCAAGTAATCGTTTCTGCGTCCTGGGATGAGTGAGGAAATCCTTCGACAGTAAACTTTTGCCCATTGACGGTGGTATGGTATGTTGCCGTACAAGTTAAAAAATTAGTTGCTTTCAGTGCGGCTGGTGAAATAATATTCCGCCCAATAATTTGTGGCCAAGTGGGTCTCAACACAATAAACCCTCTGTATTTTTCCTGTAAAAACGAGTACTGGTCGGTATTCCAGAAATCCGATTTTGAAATACTCCCTTCAAATAGTGAAATTTTAATGCAATATCTTTTATAATCACTTAACTTTGAAGAATAGTAGCAATAATAACTATCCCGATATACCTTATCAACATAATTAGTTTCAACAAGTAAGTAAATAGAATCTTTTAATCTGTCAAAATGATTTTTAACATATTTTTCATATATATATTTAGTGTTTTCACTACTTATGGCAAATTTATCTTGTAATAATTTGGTGATTAATATTTCTCCATTAGTAATTGGGTCTATATACGTTGCTATGTTCATAAATGTAAAGGCACTAAATCATCAACAAAAGTATAATACTTTTTTATACTAACCAAATAATAATTAATTATTTTCTTTTTCTACAAATAAGTTAATTTTCAATTTTATTTATAAAATATTATTTTATAGCATATTACATGTATTTATTGGCTTAATCCAACAATTGCCTTTTCCGTTTGGAAAGACGCAGGATTTGCAGAAGAAACATTTTTTCAATCCAATTTATTTATTGTGTGAACAGACTATAGACAATTAGATGTTAGATATTTTTGAACTAAGAGTTAAGAACTAAAATCCGTTCCCCGTTCTCCCTTTCCCCGACAATTAGTCACATTAGCACATTAACATTGTTCATTGTATCTCAACCCCCGCTCCAGCAAGGCGTGCAGCGGCAAAACACTGGTAAAGCAAACTGCTTAACGTAAGGCACACACCTAATCATGCACGCAACGAACGCCATAAGCAGTCGTTTTGGCATAATTAAAGGACACCAACACCACAGCGTTTTTGAGCACGTAATTCGTGGCATGAGTCTGTGACGTTTGGCTCGATGACCAAAAGCGCGCTTCGTTTCCGGGTGGGAGTGCATCTCCATTAGATCTTGGATTGAAGTGTGCAAAATATAGTGAATGGGTAGCTGTCGGCGAGCACTCCTCAACAATTGTACTATGGCACAAGCATCCACCAACGCCAGCTTGGTAATCAGTTTGACGAGTAGCCTGCCTTAATAGGCTATATTCGGCGGATGTTGGCATGCGCCAAGGAGTAGGACACGGGTCGTTGGCGGCAGTCCAGTTAGAGTCTTCATCAATAGTGGTGATGTTCCAAGTACAAGTTCCGGAAGTAGGATAAGGAGTTTTGCGGTTAAATTGATATAATTTCCATGGCGACTTAATCGTAGCGGAAAAAGTACCCGGCTCATCTACATTATATTTTGCCCACATTAAACCGCCAAGGCATACCCCATCAATACCCTCTTTGTTTTT
>JAIRLC010000175.1 GCA_031259645.1 Prevotellaceae bacterium
GTTTTGGCATTGAAAATGATGGCCGCTCCTTTACTGACGTCGCCGTCGCGGTCGAAATAAGTATGACAAATCCCTGCGCCGGTTTCGATGACAGGCACACGCGAATTTTCGCGCACATAATTTATCAGCGACGCGCTTCCCCGCGGTATAATCAAATCAACATAATCTGTTGCGCCGAGCAACCCGGCGGTTGCCAACCTGTCGGAAGGAAGCAATGTTACGACGTCAGGATTAACCCCCATTTCTGCGAGCGTTGTACGAATTAGTTTCACAATTGCTTCGTTAGAAAAATGGGCGTCGCTGCCGCCTTTCAATATCGTTGCGTTGTTACTTTTGAAACAAAGTCCGAACACATCGAAGCTGACATTCGGCCGGGCTTCGTATATCACGCCTATCACGCCGAACGGCACTCTTATTTTTGTTATCTTCATGCCGTTAGGACGTATTGATTCGCTCAGTATTTCTCCGACCGGCGAACGTAGCGACGCAACATTGCGCAAGTCCGCAGCAATGGCAAACATTCGTTCTTTTGTCAACATCAACCTGTCATACATCGGACTTGCGGCGTCCATGCGTTCCAAATCCATCCGATTAGCTTCCAAAATCACGTGGTATTGCCGTTCGGTTTGGTCGGCGACTTTCAACAATACGCTATTAATTACAGCTTCGTCTAATGCGTGGAGTGCGTTGCCCGCAGCCTTCGCGCTTTCAAAAATATCCCTTAATTCCATGATTATTGTTTTTAATCAAGATACATGTAATCATAATGAATCAGGACTTTAGCGCCCTTTTCCCCTATCGTTTGCCGCGCTTTTTCAGCCGACAGGCTCACGCGCCCAACCCCGATATTTTCGCCCGACGGAGCAACGATTTGCACTATATCGTCTTTTTCAAAATTCCCTTCTATTACTTCGACGCCTACCGGCAATAAACTTGTCGCCTTTGGCTGCATCAGGGCTTCGTAAGCTCCTTGATTGATACATATTCTACCTTTGGCAAAACCGTTGCTGTGCGCTATCCACTTCTTTATCCCCGAAACAGACCGCTGCGACGGCGTGAAACGCGTACAAACAACGCCGGACAAATGATTTAATACCAAATCGGGAAGTATATTTTCGCGTTTGCCGTTGGCAATTATCACTTCAATTCCTTGAGCGGCCACTTTGCGTGCAATGCGGGTTTTGGTAATCATCCCTCCCCGTCCGAAATGCGATTTTCCGGCATATATATAATCCGAAATATTCGCGCTCTTTGATTTAATTTCACGTATCACTTCCACATTTTCGGCGTATGGGACGCCGTTGTAAACACCGTCGATATTGCTCAGGATAATAAGCGCATCGACATTCATCATGGCCGCCACCATTCCCGAAAGTTCATCGTTATCGGTAAACATCAACTCGGTAACGGAAATAGTGTCGTTTTCGTTTACAACAGGTATAACCCTGCTATTCAGCATCACTGTCATACAGTTTTTTTGATTCAGATAGTGATTGCGGGTGGAAAGACTTTCTTTGGTGGTCAATACCTGTCCGCAGTCGATTTCCCAATTACGAAAAAGGTTATAGTATGTATTTATGAGCTTAGCCTGCCCGACGGCGGAGAAAAGTTGACGGGCAGATACGGGGTCAAGCTTTCGGAGCGCCGCCCGGACGCCGAGTTCTCCGCGCCCCGACGCTACCGCCCCCGATGAAACAAGAATAATATCTATACCCGAACGAAACAGTGTTGCAATCTGGTCAACGAGCGAAGACATGCGTTGGGTATCAAGCGTACCGTCGGCGCAAGTCAGCACATTGCTGCCGATTTTCACTACTATTCTTTTGTATCTCCCCGTTTTCATCGTTTTATTTTGTAGCCAGCAGGCCGTCTATAACCGCTTGGGAGAACCCTCCGTCTTCCATTTTTTCAAGTCCTTTCAACGTCACGCCTCCGGGGGTTGTCACTTTGTCGATTTCTGTTTGCGGATATGTGCTGTTGGCGTCGAGCAGGGCAAGAGCGCCATCGACGGTTTTCATAACTATCCTAAGCGATTTTTCTTTATCCAGCCCAAGCGCTTCCCCGCCTCGCATTGCCGCGTCGATATAACGCAATGCATACGCAATTCCGGCGGAAGAGAGGGCTGTACATGCGGTCATTTCATGTTCTTCGACATAGAAAATCTCGCCGAGCGCCTCGAAAAGCGCATGCACTTGGTCGTCATGTCTGGCAGACGTGTTATGTTTCGCAATAAAACTGACGCTCTTACCCAACGAAATGGCGGTATTCGGTATGATGCGATAGACTTCCGCCGGTCCCCTGTCTGCCACCGATAAATATTGAGCAATCTGCGCAAAGGTAACGCCTGCCGCTATCGAAACAATCGCCTGCTCGTCACGATTAATAGCTCCGGAAATTTCGCCCATCACGCCTTCTACAAGCCACGGCTTGACGGCGACGATAATCAAATCGGCTTCCGCAACCGCAACGGCATTATTATTCACATGATTTACGACAATACCTTTGCTGAGAAATCTTTCTTTGACGTTTGGATGAGGGTCGGATACCACAATATCAGCAGTCGTCAAAATTCCTTGTTTTAAAGTCCCCTCCACTATTGCGCCGCCTATATTCCCGGCGCCTATAACAGTAATTTTCATAATTTCCGGTCAGTCTGTTTATAAAAACGCCTTTACCTGTTGCGCCACATGTGCGCCGGTAAACCCGAGTTTTTCATCAAGCACCTTGTAGGGCGCCGAAAAACCAAACGATTCTAATCCCCACACCCGGCCATGGGCGCCGGTCAAGCCTTGCAGGGTGACGGGCAGGCCGGCGGTCAAGCCGAATTTCTTCACGTTGCCGGGCAACACTTGCTCCTGATAGGCGTCCGGCTGTTGCCGGAACAGCCCTTCCGACGGCGCCGACACAATGCGAAGCTTTATGCCGCCGGCACGAAGCAGGGCGGCAGCTTCCACCAAAGTAGCGACCTCAGAGCCGGAAGCCAGCAAAATAACATCGGGGTGTGCGTCGCTGTCCACCACGTAGGCGCCCTTTCCGGCTTGCAACGCCTCGGCGTAACGGCTGGTTTTGGCCGGCAGGTCATTGACGGTTTGCCGCGACAGGATTAGCGCCGTAGGGGTTTTGGTGTTTTCCATAGCCATTTTCCATGCCACTGTTGTTTCGTGCACATCGGCGGGGCGCAACACCAGCATGGCATTATGCCCGCTGTGGTTCTTGAGTTGTTCGAGCAGGCGAATTTGCGCTTCCTGCTCCACCGGCTCGTGCGTGGGGCCGTCTTCTCCCACACGGAATGCATCGTGCGTCCAGATAAATTTAACGGGTTGCTCCATGAGCGCGGCCATGCGCACAGCCGGCTTCATGTAATCCGAAAACACAAAGAACGTGGCGCAGGCGGCCGTCACGCCACCATGCAACGACATGCCGATGCAGAGGCACGCCATGGTGAGTTCCGCCACGCCTGCCTGCAGGAAAGCGCCGCTGAAATCGCCCTTTGCAAAGGCTTTGGTCTTTTTGAGAAATCCGTCCGTTTTGTCGGAGTTCGACAAGTCGGCCGACGATACGATGAGGTTTTCCACCTTTTCGGCCAACATGCCCAAAACAGTGGCAGAGGCGGCACGTGTGGCCTGTCCGGGTTTTTGCACCACACCGCTCCAGTCAATTTCGGGCAGCCGGCCGGAAAAGAACTGCTCGTACTTTGCGGCTAATGCCGGCTGCGCCTTTTCCCACGCCGCCTTCTCGGCTTGCCGTTCTGCCACGATTTTTTTCAGTTCCTCGTTGCGCTTGGCATACAATGCCGCCGTTTCGGGAAATACCTGAAACGGCTCAGCAGGATTGCCGCCGAGGTTTTGTACGGTACGTTCAAAGCTGGCGCCGGCTTCGCCAAGCGGCATGCCGTGCGTAGCACATTTGTTTTCGAAACTTTGCCCGTCGGCTGTTACAGCGCCTTTTCCCATCACGGTTTTCCCGATAATGAGCGTGGGACGTTGTGTTTCGGCCTTTGCCGCAGTGAGGGCTGTGCGAATTTCCGCCGCATCGTTGCCGTTGATGGTTAATACACGCCATCCCCAAGCTTCGTATTTTTTCGCTACATCTTCGCTGGTCACGGCTTTCACCTCCGTAGAAAGCTGGATGTCGTTGGCGTCATAAAACATGATGAGGTTGTCTAACCCCAAGTGTCCGGCAATGCGTCCTGCGCCCTGCGAGATTTCTTCCTGCACGCCGCCGTCGGAAATATAGGCATAGATGGTGTGGTTTATTACACGCCCAAAGCGGGCTTGGAGGAATTTGGCGGCAATGGCGGCGCCCACAGCGTAGGTGTGTCCCTGTCCCAACGGCCCGGAGGTGTTCTCAATGCCGCGCGGCACATCCACTTCGGGGTGGCCGGGCGTGGGGCTTTCCCACTGGCGGAACTGTTTCAATTCGTCCATGCTAAACTTGCCCGACAGCGCCAGCACGCCATACAGCATGGGCGACATGTGACCGGGGTCTAAAAAGAAACGGTCACGGCCTTCCCAACGGGGATTTTCGGGGTCGTGCACTAAAAATTCAGAATACAACACGTTAATAAAATCGGCGCCACCCATAGCGCCACCCGGATGTCCCGATTTGGCTTTTTCGACCATGGCAGCCGAGAGAATACGGATGTTGTCGGCGGCGCGGGTCAGGGTTTTTAAATCGTTCATGAATTAAATGACTTAGGTTTATTTGGACAAAGGTACAAAATAATTTTCTACCTGAATATTGTTTTTGTATCTTTGCGACATACTTAAAATAATCCGGTTATGCCAAAGAAGCCGTACAAAAATAAAAACGATGAAACGATGGCTGCCAGCGAGCCTGCGGTAGCCTATCAGTCCACAAACGCACAAACGTTATCATCCGATAATTGGAACCCCAATGTTCCTTTCTATGGCACGCAGGAAGAATGGTGGGACCACTTTCACCGTATTGAAGAGGGACATTTTACATCTCTGGAAGAACACGAAAAAGAATTTGAGGCATGGAAGAAGGAATACCTTGCAAGCCGATTGAAATAAGCGATACATTCTTCGCAAGTCGTACGCATATTTACGATTATACCCTTGATACGTTCGGTTATTTTCAGGCTGAGCATTATTTGCAACAAATCAAGCGGTCTTTAGCCACACTTCCCAATTTTTATTTGGCGTACCCCGAGTGCCGGCACCTTGCTACCAAAAGCCGCATGTACCGCAATATCATTCTTGACGCCCACCTGATTGTTTACCGGATTACGAACAAACGAATTGAAGTACTGGACATTATCCATTCTGCGTCGAGCATCCGCAAGATTCGTGCCGTCCGTCGTATTCATCTATAATTTGCATAAATCCGTAAAAAAGTCATGATAAATTCACATTTATTAAAATTTCTTCTTAACTTAGCGGCATCGTTTTGTAAAAACCTAACAGTGAGCTATGAAAAGAATGTGCGAAAATGTTCATAAAAAAACGTCCAAACCCTTGGCCGTACTGAATATTTTCTTAAACACACACACACACACACACACACACACACACACACACACACACACACACACACACACACACACATCGCCTAACCCCACCCACCCGCTATTAGTAAAATCACAAAAAGCCACAAAGGAAAGTAAATATTCCGGTTATTCCGAATATTTAGACACACATACACATTTTTATTTCACCAAAAAAAAATTTGAGACGCCTCAACGCATTACTGAGACGCCTCAGAAAGTTTTCGAGACACCTCAATGCTTCTTTGAGACGCCTCAGAGGGTTTTTGAGATACCTCAAAATACTTCTGAGCTACCTCAGAAAGTTTCCGAGACGCCTCAATGTTTCTTTGAGACACCTCAATGTTTCTTTGAGACACCTCATGGTTATAGGAATTATTCTCTTAATTATAATAATTAAAAACTAAACAATTATGAAATCAAAACATTTCTTCCCGACCAAAGACGACCTCTTTTTACAATGGGTTATCAGTTTTTTGGAAAACCTGCTGCAAATTATGACGCGTGTCAATTTCCCGCAGGACGAGTACCAGCGCTTACTGCAACTGCGCGACGCCTATTCCACCGCGCTGGCAGCGGCAAAGAACCCGGCGACCCGCACGAAAGCGGCCGTACAATTGAAAAACGACACGAAAAAGGAACTGGAAAATACCCTCCGGCAGGATATTAAAGAGTTCCTGATGTTCAACCGCAATGTAACGGACGAAGACCGCGACAACCTTGGGCTGCCTATCCATGACCCGAAGCCCACACCTGTGCCTGTGCCCCCCAAAGAGCCGGAGCTAACCTTCGCGACGCCCTCGCCGGCAGTGGTGGAAATACATATCCGCGACAAGGACGAAGTAGGAAAGGCGAAACCCTATGGCGTGCACGGTGCGGAAGTGAAATGGCTGCTCGCGGAGTCGCCCGATGCCCCGCCGCCGGTGGACTGGGATGAGTTACTCCACAGCTCGTTTGCCACGCGCTCGCCCCTGCGCCTGACCTTCAACGGGCACGACCGCGGAAAACGCCTCTACTTCGCCGCCCGCTGGGAAAA
>JAIRLC010000023.1 GCA_031259645.1 Prevotellaceae bacterium
CCCCCCCGGACTCGAACCGGAATTTAAAGTTTAGGAAACTTTCGTTCTATCCCTTGAACTAGGAGGCCGCGGAATTAATAAGCCCACTTGTAGTATTGTGCGCCCCAGGTAAACCCTGCGCCGAAAGCGGCGAGAATCAACGTGTCGCCTTTCTTGAATTGTTTTTCGTAATCCATGAGCACCAGCGGAATGGACACTGCTGACGTATTGCCATAGTGGGCGATGTTAATCAACACCTTGTCGGGCGAGAGCCCCATGCGTTTCCCTGTAGCGTCAATAATACGGAGATTGGCTTGATGCGGTATCAGATAGGCAATCTCATCGGCGGTGAGGTTATGCTTCTCCATCATCTCAGCGGCCGTGTCGGCCATGCGGCTTACGGCGAATTTGAATACCGCCTGCCCATCTTGATGGATAAAGTGTTCGCGGTTGCGCACCGTTTCTTCCGTAGGTGGATACTTCGAGCCACCGGCTTTTTGGTATAAGTACTTGCGGCCGATGCCGTCCACGTGTAAAATTTCATCAATCAAGCCCAGCCCTTCGAAGTTCGGCTCAATGAGCACCGCCACAGCGGCGTCACCAAACAGGGGACAAGTAGTGCGGTCGGTGTAATCGGTGATGGACGACATTTTTTCGGCCGCCACCACGATGATTTTTTTATATTTTCCCGTTTCAATAAATCTGGCTGCTGTGGTCAACGAAAATAAAAATCCGGAACAGCCCGCATTGATGTCGTAACCCCAGGCATTCAGAATGCCCACCTTGTCGCAAATGATGTTGGCTGTAGCAGGAAAGGGCATATCGGGGGTTACCGAACAGCAGAGGAGAACGTCAATTTCTTCGGGTTTGGTATTGGTTTTTTTCAACAGTGCATCCACGGCTTTGGCGCCCATTACCGATGTGCCGGCGTGCGATTCTTTGAGGATATGCCGTTCTTTAATGCCGGTTCGCGAGGTGATCCACTCGTCGGAGGTTTCTACCATTTGCGAAAGTTCTTCATTGGTGAGGATATAATCCGGCAGATAGCCGGCAATACCTGTTATAGCTGCGGTTGGAGTTGTCATTATTCGATTTCTAATGCCTCAGTTATTTTTTCTACTAATCTTACCTGTACGGCGTGTTCTGTTTGCAAAATCATATTCTCAATGGCTTTGGGAGAGGAGGCGCCATGCCCGATGATAATAGGCGCATTCACGCCAAGTACCGGCGTCCCGCCGTATAGTTCGTAGTTGAAGCGATTGAAATATTCATTGTCTATTCCTTGTCTTTTAGCCAGTGCATACATGGCTTCGGCCTGCTTTAACACGACGTTGCCCACAAATCCGTCAGCGACTATCACGTCGGCTATTTCGCCCGAAAATAAATGATTAGATTCGATATTGCCCACGAAATTATATTCCGCAGTATCTTGCATTAATTTATGCGCTTCTTTGGTTTGCAGATTGCCTTTTTCTTCCTCTTCGCCGATATTCAGCAGCGCCACCC
Source organism: Prevotellaceae bacterium (assembly GCA_031259645.1). Lineage (GTDB taxonomy): Bacteria > Bacteroidota > Bacteroidia > Bacteroidales > UBA932 > JAIRLC01. Next base: position 1,486 of record JAIRLC010000023.1, read on the forward strand.
GTGGGTTTTCAATGCCGCTCATGTGTTTGGCGTAAATAGTGCCGAGCAGTCCGTATTGATACAATACGTCGGGCTTGCAATCCACGTTTAGTCCCACATCGAGGATGATGGCCGTGCCTCCCGTCAGCAAAGGATATTCGCTCGCAATGGCCGGACGGATGATGCCCGGAATGGCTTTTACGGTGTACATGGCTCCGGCCAGCATGGCGCCTGTGCTTCCGGCGCTGGCAAAGCCGTCAATCCGCATCTTGGCCAGGGCGCCAAAGCCTACGGTGATACTCGAATCCGGCTTTTGCTGGAAGGCTTTTGCCGGATGGTCATTCATTTCAATAACTTGTGAGGTGTGTATAATGTCAAATTTTGCCACATCAAATCCAAAATCCTTGCATAACGTGGCAATCTGTTCATTGTCGCCAAACAACACCAAGCGTGTTTTCGATTGTATGCGCGAATAGGCTTGAATAGCTCCAAGCACTATATTCTTCGGGGCATAATCTCCCCCCATCGCGTCAATTCCTACTCGTATCATAGGATACCGGTATTAAGCAGTAGCTTTTTCTATCATCAAACGGCCGCGGTAATAACCACATTCTGGGCATACACGGTGGTATAGAACAGTTGTGCCGCAGTTGGAACAGTTTGATAGTGTCGGCATTTCTGCCTTGTCATGGGTTCTACGTTTATTGCGGCGTTGTTTGGATATTCGATGTTTCGGATGTGCCATTATTTCTTATTTTTAAATTTTAATTCTTAACTCTTAACTCATCAAGTTTTTTTATCATTTCTTTGTTGCATAATCCTTCGGGATGTATGCGCTGTATGGGCAAATTTACATTAATACTGTCAAACAAAAATTGCGATAAATCAATTTCATCTTCTGCCGGATCAAGGATCATTATTTCGTCGTCGGCTTCCATCCCGGTCGTTACCTTACCGAATTTTACGAGTAGCCGGCCTTCATAATTTACAGGTGCGTCAAGCTCGTCAAGACAGCGGTCACATTCTACTTTTACATTTCCCGTAATCTTTACATCCAATTGCAGTAAAGCGGAATGTTTTTCTAATACTATTTCAGAAAAAAGCTTACCATGCTCGATCTCAGATCCTTCAAATAAAGTAAAGAACAAATCATCTATGTCGAACGTAAACGTATGTTTTCCCGGCTCTAAGCCCTTAAACGTTAATTTATAGTTATTTACGCTTCTCATTCCCATAAAAATGGAATACAAAGATAATAAAAAAATGAAATAATGAAAAAAATCTGCTATCTTTGTCAAAGTAGAATTTATAAAACAGTCGATTATGAAACAGATTATTTTTAGTCCTCATGCGCCGAAAGCGGTAGGCCCATACAGCCAGGCGGTGGAGGTTAATGGTACCTTATATATGTCAGGGCAACTTCCTATTGACCCGGAAACCGGAAAATTTGTGGAAGGAGGTGTGAAAGAGCAAACCAAACAATGTTTGCACAATATCGGAGAAATACTTACGGAAGCGGAGTACAGTTTTCACGATGTAGTAAAATCAACGGTGCTTTTGGCCGATATGAACGACTTTGCGGCGATGAATGAAGTGTATGCTTCTTTTTACACGGAGCCTTATCCGGCGCGGGTGGCTTTTCAGGTCGGGAAATTGCCCATGGGCGCTTTGGTTGAAATAGATACAATAGCAGTAAAAGATAAAACAGAGGAGGAAATTTGATGGAACCAAACAAGAATAATGAAATCAGTATTGAATTGAGTGAAGAAATGGCGCAAGGCACGTATGCCAATTTAGCGGTTATTTCTCACTCGAGCAGTGAATTTGTGCTTGATTTTGTACGCCTGATGCCCGGCATCACCAAGGCGAAAGTGCAAAGCCGTATTATCCTCATGCCCGAACATGCCAAACGCCTGTTGGCCGCCTTGCAGGATAATGTGTCGAAATATGAAAGCGTCCACGGGAAAATTAAAGCGAACAACGGCGTCGGAATGCCGCCCATTCCCATGACTTTCGGGAATAATACGGCCCAGGCATAAAGACTTTTAATTAATCATACACTTAAATTATGACTACATCGTTGAAAATTGTTGTGTTGGCGAAACAGGTGCCCGATACACGCAATGTGGGAAAGAACGCCATGAAAGAGGACGGAACGGTAAACCGGGCTGCGCTTCCTGCCATTTTTAATCCCGAAGACCTGAATGCGCTGGAGCAGGCTTTACGCCTCAAAGATCGCTATCCGGGTACAACCATCCATTTATTGACTATGGGTCCCGGCCGTGCGGCTGATATTATTCGCGAAGGTTTGTTCCGTGGCGCCGACGGCGGGGTGTTGCTTACCGACCGCAAGTTTGCCGGCGCTGATACGCTTGCCACCTCTTACGCTTTAGCGCAAGCCCTGCGCAAGCTGCAACCCCACATTGTGATTGCCGGCCGGCAGGCCATTGACGGCGATACTGCGCAGGTAGGCCCTCAAGTGGCCGAGAAACTGGGCTGGCCGCAGGTTACCTACGCCGAAGAAATTATCTCGTACGACGGCAAGGAAATGGTGATTAAACGCCGCTTGGAGCGCGGTGTGGAAACCGTATCCGCCTCGTTGCCGTTGGTGGTGACAGTGCATGCTTCGGCGCCCGGCTGCCGCCCGCGTCACGCCAAGCAATTGCTCAAATACAAACACGCCAAAACCCTGTCGGAAATTCAGGAGGCCGGCGCCGATTATGATACCGGATTGAAGAATGTGGATTATTTACGTGTCCCCGAATGGGGCGTGGCCGACGTAGGGGGCGAAGAAATACAATTCGGATTGTCGGGATCGCCGACTAAGGTGAAGAAAATCGAAAATATCGTTTTTCAGGCAAAAGAATCGAAAAAACTTACCGCTACTGATGGCGATATTGATGGTTTAATCAAAGAATTAATGGCTAACCACACTATTGGCTAATTATGAATTATGAGTTATGAATTATTAGTGTCATAATCACCTAATCTCTTAATCACTAAGTGTAAAATGAATAATATTTTAGTTTATTGCGAAATCGAAAGCGGCAGGGTTGCCGATGTGAGTCTGGAACTGCTTACCAAGGGACGCGGACTGGCCGCCCAACTTGGATGTAAGGTGGAAGCCCTTGCTGTTGGAAGTAAACTTTCGGGTATCGAAAAAGAGTTGATGAATTATGGTGCGCATATTATACATGTGGCCGATGAGGAACGCCTCGACCCGTTTCGTACCTTGCCTCATGCCGCTATCACTATCGGCGTGATCAAGACGGAGCAACCGCAAATTGTGCTGTTTGGCGCCACCAGCGTGGGGCGTGACTTGGCGCCGCGCGTGTCGAGTGCGCTGAAAAGCGGATTGACGGCCGACTGTACCAGCCTTGAAATCGGCGACCACACCGATACCAAAGGAAATACTTACACCAACCTGTTGTATCAAATCCGTCCCGCTTTCGGCGGAAACATCATCGCCACCATCATCAACCCCGACCACCGGCCGCAAATGGCCACTGTGCGTGAAGGTGTGATGAAAAAAGAACCGCTGCCGGCGCTCGTACAGGGTGAAGTGAAAAAAGTGGATGTGGGAAAATATGTGCATGACGCCGATTTTGCTGTGCGCATCATCGAACGACATATTGAAGACCGGAAGGTGGATATTAAAGGCGCTTCCATCATCGTGTCCGGCGGGTACGGCGTGGGCAGCAAGGAGAATTTCAAACAACTGTTCGACCTTGCGGCGGTGCTGGGCGCTGAAGTGGGCGCCTCGCGCGCGGCGGTTGACGCCGGCTTCGCAGACCACGCCCGTCAGGTGGGACAAACAGGCGTTACCGTGCGTCCGAAACTTTACATCGCTTGCGGTATTTCTGGACAAATCCAGCACACAGCCGGCATGGATCAATCGGCCATCGTGATTTCCATCAACCCCGACGCCAATGCGCCCATCAACCAGCTTGCCGACTATGCTGTCGTCGGTGACATGAATGAGGTGATCCCTAAAATGATTAAGAGCTACAGGGAGAATAGCAAGTAGTTAGAAGTGTAGAAGTTTGGAAGTGTAGAATTAGAGGTTTGGAATGAAAAAGACGCAATCATTTAAAGATTTGTTGGTATGGCAAAAAGCGTATAAGTTTACGTTGAATGTATATCGTATTTCAGAAAAATTTCCACAACAAGAACGTTATGGAATAACTTCTCAACTTCGAAGAGCTTCTGTTTCAATTGCAGCCAATATTGCGGAGGGGTATCGCCGTATTGGGAAAAAGGATAAACTACATTTTTTTAATATCGCCCAGTCTTCCTTAGAGGAATGTAAATTTTTTATTATGTTGTCGTTTGACTTGCTTTATTTTAATTCTTTAGTTAATGATGAATTTAATCAACAAACCGATGAAGTCGGCAAACTTTTGAATGCATACTGCCATGCTATACTCCAAAATTCCTAAAAATTCCTATAACTTCTATACTTCTAAACTCCTATACTTCTAAACTCCTAAAACAACATGAACTTCTACACAGACAATAAAGACGTCGCTTTCCAGTTGCAGCATCCGTTAATGCGCAAAATTGTGGAATTGAAAGAAAAAGGCTTTGCCGACAAGGGGGAATTTGATTTTGCCCCGCGGGATGTGGATGATACGCTCGACAGTTACGACAAGGTGCTTGACGTGCTGGGCGAGATTTGCGGCGATATTATCGCGCCCAATGCCGAAGAAGTTGACCACGATGGCCCTGAAGTGCACGACGGCCGTGTGACGTATGCCCGCGGCACGCAACGCAATCATGAAGCGTTGGTACAGGCCGGGTTGTACGGCATGTCGCTGCCTCGCAAGTTCGGCGGGCTCAACTTTTCCATGGTGCCATACGTGATGGCTGCCGAGATTGTGAGCCGCGCCGACGCCGGGTTTGCCAATATATGGGGCTTGCAGGATTGCGCCGAAACCATTCATGAATTTGCCAGTGAGGAAATACAGCAGGAGTTCCTGCCCCGCATCAACAAAGGCGACACGTGTTCCATGGACTTGACCGAACCCGACGCCGGAAGCGATTTGCAAGCTGTAATGCTGCGTGCCGGCTGGGACGAGAAAAAAGGGATGTGGCTGCTTAACGGCGTGAAACGCTTCATCACCAATGGCGATGCCCAGATTAAACTCGTGCTTGCACGTTCGGAAGAAGGCACCACCGACGCGCGCGGATTGTCCTACTTCGTGTACGACAAGGCGTGGGGCGGCGTGCGGGTGCGTCGTATCGAAAACAAATTGGGTATTAAGGGCTCGCCTACCTGCGAACTGGTGTTTACCAATGCGCCGGCTAAGATTGTAGGCGACCGGAGAATGGGACTCATCAAATATGTGATGTCGTTGATGAACGGCGCACGCTTGGGCGTGGGCGCGCAGTCGGTGGGGCTCTCAGAAGCCGCCTACCGCGAGGCCTTGAAGTATGCCCATGAACGGGCGCAGTTCGGAAAAACAATTATCAATTTTCCGGCGGTGTATGAACTGCTGGCTGTGATTAAAGCCAAGCTGCAAGCCTCGCGTGCCTTGCTGTACGAAACTTCGCGCTTTGTCGATATGTATAAAGCCTACAATTTTGTTTCCGAAGACCGCAAACTGACGCCGGAAGAACGCACGGAATCAAAGGAATACCAACGGTTGGCTGATGTCTATACGCCATTGCTCAAACTGTTTTCCAGCGAATATGCCAACCAAAACGCCTACGACGCCCTGCAAATTCATGGCGGCTCAGGCTTCATGAAAGAATATCCCATTGAACGAATGTATCGCGATGCGCGCATCCTTACCATCTACGAGGGCACGTCCCAATTACAGGTAGTGGCCGCCATTCGTGGCGTGACCACCGGCGCGTACTTAAACCGTATTCGCGAATATGAAAAAATGCCGGTGAAAGGCGAGCACGAACATCTGAAAAAACTTCTCGTAGCCATGACCGCCCAGTATGAGCAGGCAGTGAAACTTGTCGCAGATAAAAATGATGTGGAATTTACCGATTTCCACGCCCGCCGTTTGGTAGAAATGGCCGGGCACATCGTCATGGGCTACCTTTTGCTGCTTGATGCGCAGCGGTGCAGTGATTTTGAACAGTCGGCCGCCATTTTCATCACGCGGGGACAGGCATGGAACAACGGACATTTCTCCTTCATCGAGCATTTCGAACTCGACCACCTCGCAGCCTACTCAGTTAAGAACTAAGAACTAAGAGTTGAGAGTTAAGAACTAAGGGTTAAGAACTATAAACTTAATCACCTAATCTCTTAATCACCTAATCACTAATCTCGGCTTGGTGTTCGTGGCGCAGGAGGTCGGTTACGGTTTTCACCGGGCTGAATGTAGAAAGCGGCACTTCTACGAATATGGTGGTCCAGTCGCTCATGGCGCCATTCCATAATCCGGGCAATTCAAGCGCTTTCAACGTGCGTCCGTCTTTACTTTTCTGCGATATGAAACCGGTGGCAGGATCGCGGAATTTGCGCAGGTCATACACGCCGCCTTTGTAATCGCGGAAAGAGCATACCACGTCTACCGGATTAAAATGGGTAGATGCCCTGAATATTTTTTCTACCGATGCATCGTGCAGGTCGATTTGCGAACTTTCCACAATTTGCAGCGACTGCGAGCCATCGGCGTTACGTGCCAGAAAAGGACCGCCACCGGGCTCTCCCGCATTTTTCACCATGCCGCATACCCGCATGGGGCGGTTCAGTTTGGCATACAGTAATGCAGCATATTGTCCTGCTTCCACCTCGGGCAGGGTGATGCAAAAGTTTTGCGCAATGAATGTGGCAATTTCCTTTAACTTCACGCTGCTGACGCCCTGTTCCAGTTCGGCGAGGTAAGCGGCAATCCGGCTGCGCAGCATCAGCATCATGCCGGCCAACACTTTTTTCCAGTGAATGGTGTCGGGCTTCAACCGGTCGGGCGCCACGTTGTCGATATTCTTGATAAACACAATGTCTTCCTTTATTTCTGCAAGGTTTTCAAGCAGCGCCCCGTGCCCTCCGGGACGAAATAAAAGGCTTCCGTCAGCATTGCGGAAAGGCGTGTTGTCTAATTCCACCGCCAAGGTGTCGGTTGATTTTTTTTGTTCCGAGAAGGTTATTTCATACGTTACGCCATACCGTTTTTCGTAGTCCGGCTGCACTTTTTTCAACAAAGCGTTAAACTTGCCGGCGTGTTCGGGCGATACGGTGAAATGCAGGCGGGCTACGTTTTTGTCATCTTTGGCATACAGCGCCGCCTCCACCAAATGTTCTTCAAAGGCAGTGCGCGAGCCTTCGGTGTAACGGTGGAATTTCAACAACCCTTTCGGCAGTTGTCCATAATTGAGGCCGTTCGCCTCAAGCAGCCCGTTTAACACCGCTTGCGGATTGTTGTGGCCAGCGTCTTTTACCACGTTCATCAGGTCGTCGTAGAATGCGAAGTCGGGCAAACGCTTGAAAAAAGTATCGGTTTCGGGGGTTGCCTTTGCGGTGTCACGCAGTTCATAGAGCGATTTGAACATACGTGTCGCCGCTCCTGAGGCCGGCACGAACTTAAGCCGGCTGCCGCCCCACTGGTCAAACAGGTGTACAAGCTCGGTTTGTTCCTCGTCGCTTACCTGTACAATACCCTTGCCGGCTGTGGCTGGCGCTATGACAGGCATATACGGAAAACCGTTGCGAAAATCTTCAATTTGTTGTGCCGCCTGTGCAGGTTCGATACCCAAATATTGGAGCTGTCGAATGTCGGATGCAGAGAACATAACGATTATGTTTTGATTCATCTATTTTACAAATATACAATTTTTTTTGATTTCTTCATTCTCCGGCCATATTAAAACCGAGTGCTTGTAAAAATTTGCCTGCATGGTCGCCGGGGACGGTATAGGCGGTGAAATCATTACGCAAGGGGTAATTGTTTCTTATTGTTTCAAAACTCGCGGGTTGCCGCCGGAGTTGGGCGTCTATTTCCAAAATTGGAAACGTTTTTTGCACGGCGGCGCACAATTGTTCTTGCACACTGTTCCCCTTGGGGATAATAGGCTCTGCTACCATTTCAGGGTAAGGAATCTCCGGTATTGTACCGGTGTCCTTGAGCCATTGCGCCAATGCCTGTAATATCATTTGCGAGGCGTTTCGCTTGCCTTGCAGGGAGTAGCCGGCAATGTGCGGAGTGGCAACGTCTGTTACGTCCAACAGCCTCATATTGATTTGCGGCTCGTTTCGCCACACATCCAGCGCCAGCGCCCCCAATTTGGAACGGTATTGCATCAAAGCGCCTTCGTCGATTATTTCACCGCGCGACGTGTTGATCAGCCATGCCCCTTCTTTGCAGTCACGGAAAAAGGCATGCCCTGCAAATCCGTATGTATCGGTCTGTAATGGTAGATGGAGCGTGACGATGTCCGATTGGCGCAGCAAGGCGTCTAAAGACGTAAAAGCATGGCTTCCCTCACGGGCCTCCCGTGGAGGGTCGTTGAGTAATACATTTATGTTTAATGCTTTTGCCGCATTAGCCACTTGCTTCCCTACATTTCCCACGCCAATAACTCCTAAAGTAAGCGTGGAGAGGCCGGTTTTTTTTTTCATGGCGAGGGTTAGCAGCGCCGTGATCACATATTGCATTACCGCAAGCGCATTGCTGCCGGGGGCATTGGCTACGGTTATGCCGTGGCGGCGGCAATAGTCAAGGTCAATATGATCGGTGCCGATGGCAGGGGTGCCGATAAATTTTATATAGCTGTTTTTTAGTAGTTTATTGTCGCAAATCGTGCGGGTGCGTACCAATAGCGCTTCGGCGCGTCCAAGCGTGCCGGCGGTGATGGTTTCTCCTTCTATGTAATAGATATTCCCGTACTTACGAAGGAATTTGTCTAGGAAAGGTATCTGCTTATCTACTATAATATTCATATTTTAAGAGAAAATAACATATCTTGTAAAATATTTCTTGAAAGAATTTTGGTATCTTTGCGACAAATTTAGTAACTTGCGCCGAATTTAGCAATGGGAATAATAAATTGTATAAAAGAAAATATAATGACACGAAAAATATTATTGGTGCTTTTTAGCATGGCTTTGGTACTTACTACCATTATAGATGTTGATGCACAACAACGTCGTAGAAAAATAGGTAAGGGAGGTCGTCCTATTGAAATTATGGCTGGCCTTGATGAGGCTGCAACCTTTCGTGGTCAAAGTGAAGAAGGATTTAAAGATTGGGTGACAAGAAATGCAAATTTCCCTGATGAATGTATTCGAAAAGGCATACAAGGTACAGTAATAGTGGGATTTAATGTGAGTGCCGATGGAATAGTAGGAAACGTCCACATAGATAAAGGGTATCACCCCGCATTGGATGTTGAAGCGAAGCGTGTAGTGAGCTTGTCGCCACAATGGGTGCCGGCCTACAAAAGCGGTACGCGGGTATCTACTCCGTTTGTTGTGCCGGTGGTTTTTGAATTTAACAGGGTCAAAAATAAAACAGCGTTGCGTCCTGCTATCGTGCAAAGCTACAAAAACATGCCTTTCCAATTCATAAAAGAAGAACCGAAGTTTGAAGGTAAGGAATTTAAAGAGTTCATCAAGTTATTCAACCATTATTTGATCTATCCGTTTGACGCCAAACGTGCCGGTCTTGGCGGAAAAGTAATGTTGCGCTTTACGATCGGAGGCGATAACAAATTGTGGGGTGTGATAGCGCGAGGAACCAATAAGATTCTGGAAGATGAAGTGTACCGCGTGATGAATTTTAAACGCATGCATAACGGTTGGACGGCAGGAGTAGAAAATGGACAAAATGTGAATACGGAATGTCTGCTTGTGGTTACATTCGATTATGATAAAAAGACCGCCCGCCTTGATTTTGGTGAAAAGCAAATAGGAGAAACACTGGTTTATGAACCGCCTGTATTTTTAGGTGAAAAAAATCATGATTTCCATCAGTTCGTGATCAATAACCAACGCTATCCGGTTGTGGCGCAGGAAAATAAAGTGGAAGGCACGGTAGTGGTTGATTTTGTAATCAACACACGTGGGAAGATTGATAGTATTCAAATTGTAAATAGCGTGCATCCGTTGCTCGACAAGGAAGTGGTGCGCGTATTGCGTATGTCGGATGCTTCACATTGGCAACCGGCAAAGTATAACAACTGGGCGGTGAATACGCACTATTGGTATCCATTTGTATTCTCACTCGACAAATTATCGCCGCTGGAACAGATCGCCTCGGATATATTAGTCAGTGCGAGCTATGACCCGCCATTATTTAACAACAGGGCTTATACCCATTTCTTTGACTTTATTGATGCCAACATTATTGATATAAATCCCGGTGAAACGAAGCAGAAAACGATATTAATAAGTTTCATCCTCAACGGAGAAGGTGAAGTGTTGAACATTAAAAATATAGGCACAATAGGCGAAAACGTGGAATTGGATGAAATAGAAGAAGCTATACGTGTGGTAGCTTTATCGGAAGGGTATTGGACGCCTGCGCGGGGCAGCACAGGCCGCTCCTCAACGGTTCAAATTATAGTTCCCGTACATCTTTATGATAAGTCGCGTTATGAATAAAAGGATTTAATGGGATCGTTTTTAGATGCATTAAATCCGGCGCAGTATGACGCGGTTGTTCATTATGAGGGGCCTTCATTGATTATTGCGGGCGCCGGCTCCGGAAAAACAAGAGTATTGACATACCGTATAGCGTATTTGTTGGAACAAGGCGTGGCGCCTTATAATATATTGGCGCTAACCTTTACAAATAAGGCAGCGAATGAAATGAAAGAACGTATCGGCCAATTAGTGGGAGCCGATAAAACACGCCGGTTGTGGATGGGTACGTTTCATTCGGTTTTTGCGCGTATTCTTCGCTCGGAAGCCCAACAACTGGGATTCCCGCCTTCTTTCTCAATCTATGACACAACCGACAGCAAAAGCGTAGTCAAAAGCTGTATCAAAGAATTGGGATTGGATGAAAAGGTGTATAAACCTTCTTCCATATTCGGGCGTATTTCCATGGCGAAAAATAA
>JAIRLC010000061.1 GCA_031259645.1 Prevotellaceae bacterium
CATGGTGAAAAATAAAGTTCATGATAAGTTAAACGAAAGAGCCGGGCTGCTGTGTCCGGCTTTTTTTAAATGATGTACACGCATTTTCTAAAATATTCACAAGAAAAAAAACTTTTTTCGCCCGGAGAAAAAATACTGCTTGCCGTAAGCGGAGGCCTTGACTCCATGGTGATGTCGCACTTGTTTCTTCGTAGCGGAATACAAACGGGCGTCGCACATTGTAATTTTCACCTGCGCGGGAAAGAAAGTGACGACGACGAAACGTTTGTAAAACAATGGGCCGACACACATGGTCTGCCATTTTTTGGCAGAGGCTTTGATACGAAGCAATATGCCGTCGCGCAAGGTGTGTCCACACAAATGGCTGCACGCACCCTGCGTTACAATTGGTTTAACGAACTCATGGAAACACAAGGCTACGATAAAATGGCAGTAGCACATCATGCCGACGACAATGTGGAAACCGTATTGCTAAACCTCGTTCGCGGTACGGGGTTAAAAGGTATTTGCGGCATTGCTCCGGCCAACAACCGCCTCATCCGTCCGTTGCTGTTTGCTACACGTGAACAAATAAGCCGTTATGCCGCCGAGAATGGTATCGCTTACCGCGAAGACCGTTCGAATGTGTCCGACGATTATGCCCGCAACTATATCCGGCATCATGTGACGCCCGCTCTTAAAACGTTAAACCCGTCATTGGCCGGCACGTTCCGGCACAACAGCGAGTACCTCACACAGGCCTATTGTTTATTGGAAAGTGCGGTAAAAAAAAATAAAGCGGCATGGTGTGTTCATCATCATAATGAATGGCACATCGACATCAAGGCCTTACAACAAACCGCCGCGACTGATTTTTGGTTGTTTGAATTTTTACAGGATTTCGGCTTCAACAGCGCCCAAATAGCCGATATAATAAGGGCTTTAAAAGAACAACCGGGTAAACATTTTTTCAGCGCCACATACGAACTGGTAAAGGATCGCGACAGCTTGATTATTTGTTTGAAAAGCGAAACGGGAAATGGAACAAAACAAATTTTTGAAATCCAGCAAACCGATACGCACCTCACCCATCCTGTTGACCTGACGTTGGAACAACGGCCATATCACCACACTTCACCTTTTCCGCAAGATAAACACATAGCTTGTCTCGACGCCGGTAAGCTTCGTTTTCCGCTTACGATACGCCTGTGGCAAGAAGGCGACGTCTTTATTCCTTTAGGCATGAATGGGAAAAAGAAGTTGAGTGATTTTTTCATTGATCATAAAATCCCAATACCCCACAAACGGAAACAATGGGTGATACTGTCGGGCGATGATATCGTATGGCTTGTGGGACAACGTCTCGATGAGCGATATAAAGTTACCCCACAAACTAAAAACATCGTACAAATAACATGGAACGCAAACCCGGCTGGCTAAAAATAAAACTCGCGAACACGCCGCAATACCCGCGGGTGCGGCAGCTTGTGGAAGCGCACAAACTGCACACGATATGCAGTAGCGGGAAATGTCCGAATATCGGACAGTGCTGGAGTATGGGTACTGCCACGTTCATGATTTTAGGCGACATTTGTACGCGTTCCTGCAAATTTTGCGCTACGGCAACGGGGAAGCCGCTTCCGGTGGATGAAACAGAAGCGCAAAAAGTAGCGGAGAGTGTAAAACTAATGCAATTGAAGCACTGCGTCATCACTTCGGTAGATCGCGACGACTTGACAGACAAGGGCGCCGCGCATTGGGCAGCCACAATAAAAGCCGTCAGGAGCGCCAATCCGCAAACGACCATTGAAGTGCTAATTCCCGATTTTGACGCCATAACCAGCCTGATTGACATTGTTATTGCCGCAAAACCCGACATCATAGGTCATAACATGGAAACGGTGGAGCGCCTCACGCCATTGATCCGCTCACGGGCGGGCTACCGCAAGAGTTTACAGGTACTTCAATATGCGGTGCAATGCGGCATTGTCACAAAATCGGGCCTTATGGTAGGATTAGGAGAAACCCCCGAAGAAGTAAGAGAAACCATGCGGGAAGTACAAAAGGTTGGGGTACGTTTATTCACTGTGGGGCAATACCTGCAACCCACAGCCCGGCATATTCCTGTGGCGGCATATATCACACCCGGACAGTTTGAACAGTACAAAAAGACAGGCTACGAAACAGGATTTGACCATATTGAAAGCGGCCCGTTGGTGCGCTCGTCTTACATGGCCGAAAAAAGTTTTTTACACTCAAAAATCAAATTATGAAGTTCGTGGACTGGGGCATGATTGACTACAAGGAAGCATGGGACAAACAACGTTTCATTGCCGAAAAAATTATTGCCGCAAAAGGCCGGCCGGAACAGGACGAGCAGCAAATTATTTTCTGCGAACATCCGCACGTGTACACCTTGGGACGCAATGGGAAAGCGCACAACCTTCTTATCAACAATGATTTTTTGGAACGCATAAACGCCCGCTATTATCAGGTGGATCGCGGCGGCGACATCACCTATCATGGCCCCGGGCAAATTGTGTGCTATCCGCTTTTGGATTTGGAACGCTTGTATTATGGGTTGAAGCATTACATTTTCACCCTCGAAGAAATTGTCATCAAAACTTTGCGCCATTTCGATATAAAAGCCCAACGATTGGCCGGCGCCACAGGCGTATGGATAGACGCCGGCAAGCCCACTGCACGTAAGATATGCGCCATTGGCGTACGCGCCTCACACTTCGTCACCATGCATGGCTTTGCCCTCAATGTCAATACCGGCTTGGATTACTACCTCCACATCAACCCATGCGGTTTCACCGATAAAGGCGTCACGTCCATGCAACATGAAACCGGAAAACCCGGCGACATGGCCGCCATTAAAGCACAGCTACGCCGATATTTTGAAGCAACGTGGTGATAAATTCCACACACGCGGTATTTTTGCAGCGATTTTCCTGAATGATGGCCTCAATTATTTTTATTCTTGTGTGAATGACTTGGAAACAAATTCCAGCACTTCGGGCAATTCCATCCGCCAATAGGTCCAAGTATGTGCACCGTTTTTGACACGGTATTCATGCGGAATTTGTCTATCACGAAAGAGAACGTGCAGCAGGCTGTTATCTTTATACAGAAAATCATCGTCGCCGCATGAGACATACCAACGTACGCGCTTCACCTCATCCAAAAATGAGGTGGCCGCAGTGTCGGCAAAAAGGCTGTCGAGATTGTGTTTTCGTATGTGAGCGGCCAATTGTTCCGGTGTGGCTTTTGTTTCATGCCGCAACCATGCGCTGGTAGTAGCGCTCAATGGGGCTGCTGCCGCAAAAATTTCAGGATGGTGTAACGTGTAATAAATAGTTCCACCGCCACCCATCGACAAGCCCGAAATGGCGCGGTATCGCCGTTCGCTACGCACGCGGTAGTTTTTCTCCACATGGGGAATAAGTTCTTCAAAGAAAAAACGTTCATAGTCGAAACTCCCGTCGGGTTGATTAAAATAACCGCGAACTTTGGTATTGGCATCGGGCATCACGATAATCATTGGCGCCGCTTTTCCCTCCGAAATGGCTTTATCTGCAATATGCTGCACTTGCCCAAATTGTACCCAACCGGTGTGATCATCACCGCTCCCATGTAAGAGGTACAAAACGGGATAATGCCGGTCGCTATTGTCATAGCCCTGTGGGAGATAAACCGCATAATTCCGTTCCATTTTCAAAATGTCACTTTTGATTTTCCGCGTTTCGGATACTACGCTTTGCTGAGCGAACAAAGCCGTAGTCACACACGCAAACAAGAAGAAGATGAATAATTTTTTCAGTATCATATTGGTATCACAAATTATGACGTAACAAGATTCGTTATGCAAAGTTATTAATTTTTTTAAAATCATGATAAAAATATTTCATTTATTGAAAGATAATTAATGTTATCTTTGTTGGAATAAATGTGGACTCTAAAAACTTTATGGGAAAGGAACATGTGGAACTACGAAGAATAGAATACGTCCGGTTGAAGAACGATAGTAACTACACGGATGTAAAATTTGACGAAAATACTGGCGGAATGTTGGCCATCCATAAAGACCACAACTTCGATCCAACAATTGGCAAATTCGGCATACCGCGTGGAGATTATGAAAAGAACGCATCCGAAGTATTGGTTAAGTACGGAATGAGTGTTGTTTTTCATTCCGAAAAGCAGGAATATGGGGTTAAAACGCCGGACGGATTGTTGAATGGTGGATTGTTCGATATTAAAGGAATTGAAGGGAATAGCCACCGAACAATAAAAGATGTGATTTCAAAATCAAGTAAACAAGGAGCCAAGACCACAGTGCTTTATTTTCATGATAAAAACATGTTTGACATGGATTTTATTCGAGAAAGTTATAAAAAATATCTTTCCAATTCCAAGAGCAAAAAAGTAAGAACAGTGTATTGCGTCGTTGGAAAATACTTATACAGAGTATAAAAAAGCCGGCGATAAATCGCCGGTCATTTTGAAGCCGATACGGCCGACTTAACGTAACCCTATCCGCGTGAACGACTCGGGATTTGAACCCGACTATTGCCTTCAACAAATTCGCTCGTTCTGTAATTTCATTGCAAATATACAACAATTTTTGAAAATAGCACTAAAAAAATATATTTTCACAATAATTTCTTCTAACGCCGAGCTTAATTTTGAACGGAAAAAGTGCAGAAATTGTTTATTTTCCTGCACTTTGGCAATGTTTGATTGTCTTTGACTGTCTTTTTCCCGTCGGGGTGATGTGACTCGAACACACGACCCCTTGCACCCCATGCAAGCAACACTTATCATGCAATTAATTTTTAATCAGTGAATTACAATTTGATAACTGTTAAAAACGACAACAATATGTCAACAATGGTATTATCCAAAATCCGATAATTTGAGCAAAGATAAGCAATTTTCAATAAACGAATTTTAATCGCAAAAAGGGAATAATCACGCAATAAATAAATTTTTAGGTTGTATATAACGAAATACATGTAACTTTGTATTTTATTAGATTATTCATTTATGAATTACAGATTTTTTTTAACAGACAGGAAAACAGGCGAAAAAACAGAGATTTCGGAGCCCGTAAAGTTTGACGGATTCGTCCCGGTAATCAAACGTGGAAGCTATTATGGTATGACGCCTGACCAGAGCGACAGCGAAATTGAGTTTGACCGTGAAGCAGGATATGCACTTTTGAAAGCCGCATACGAAAAGTATGGTGTGGATGCCGAAATAGATTTTCTTTGCGAATACACATGCGATGATCGGACATGGGAAGAATATTACAGCGGGCAAATAGATTTTGCAGCTTTGTACGAAGAACGTTACCGGAATTGGTGTCGGGTCGCATCCTCTGTTATGGCTAACGACATACGCATTACCTTTCTCGAAAAAAGAGAGGATGAAATTGATTTGGATTTGCTCACTTCAAGAGGGGGTGAAGCATTGAAAAAATACGGGAACTTGGGACAGGAAATATCGTTGCCGGCTAAAACGATAAAAATCATTTCGGAAGCAGTGCAGGAAAATGTAAATGAGGATGAAACGCCTCAAACAATAACATTATACAGAGAAAGCGGTGAGCAACTAATGTCCACCTGTTCTAATATTACAATGACAGGAGCCTCGTTTAAATCAATATTGCATCTTCGGTTAAATTCTGCAAAATATTCGGAAGCGGGGACAGTGGAAACAGGGAGCGTTTCGTTGCCAATAAACGAGGATTTCTCAAACCCAATAATGTCTGCGGACGCATCTGAAATGTCTTTGTCGAATGTTAGTGTAGAGGTTAATATTTCGGGAAAAATATCATACGAATATGGTGAATGCGGATATATTCGTATATTGAAAGCTCCTGATATAATGGTTATAATAGGAGACGAAGTTTACAATAACGTCGGAAGTTTTACAGGTGGCGAATGTGGCGATGATATGGAATTTAGTATTAATAAATCTGTAAATATGTCGTCATTTAAAGGAGAGATTGAAATAAAAATGGATTTAATGGCATGGGTAGGCGAAATATATGATTTTTCCGAACCTTGTCCCGAATATTTTCCCTCTCGTGAGGCGGAGCTCATTATCGATTCCGGCAGTTACGTTCGTTTGACTGCTGATTCCCAATATCCGGCAACCCCTGCAAAGACGTATCTGATTCATGAATCGTTATCGCGTATAGCGGAGCATTTGACGGACGGCAAATTGACCGTCAAAAGCGACTTTTACGGGCGAACGGACAGCGAGATACACTATACAGGTCAAGACGGCAAGGCGAGTTTACGGGCAATCACTAACGGTTATCTGATACGTCGGGCAGTGATGACGGACGGTTCGACGCCAAAGATGTTTGTGTCGTGGAAAAAGTTGTTTGAGAGTTTGCAGGCAATCGACAATGTTGGATTTTGCTTTGAAGAAGGCGGGATAATAAGGGTCGAGCCTATGGAATATTTTTACAAAGACGATGTTGTGATGACGTGTAACGATATTAACGAACATACAATAAAGTTCGATACGGACAGGAACATACGCAGCGTAAAGACGGGCTACAAAAAATGGCTGTCGGAAGAATATAATTCAATCGACGGCTTTCATACGACGCGCGAGTATCATACGCAGGTGGAAAAGGGCAAAAATGCAAAGGAGTATTTTTCGACGTTGATTGCAGACGGTTATGCGATAGAGGCGACGCGGCGACGGCAAATTGCGGACGGGTCAAAAGACTGGCAGTATGACAATGACCTGTTTATTATCGACCTTAAACGTGACAACGGGAAATTTGAGGTTAATACGGGGGCGACAGATACGAGTGGAACGCTCATCGACCCCGATACGATTTATAACGCACGCCTGTCGCCGGCGCGTATGGCTATGCGGCATTTTGCCGGTATGACGGCGGCGACACCGCCGGTTTATCCGCGCGTTTTGAGATTCGGCGCGTCGGAAGGCTACGCAACTGCCAAAATGAAAGCCGAAGGCAACTGGGTGATTGAAAAAAACTCTATCGTCGAAAATCAGGATATTTCCGAGAGTGATTTTACCGACGCCGGCGATTTGCTGTTGGATGAAAGTCCGAATCTGATGACATTCAAGTATCCGATTAAGCCGTACGAGTTCCGCCATATCAGGAAAAACCCGTACGGACTTGTTGACGCCGACGGGTTATTGGGCTGGATTAAGGAACTCGAATGGGATACGGGCAAAGGAACGGCGAGTTTTACGCTGACACTAAAGAGAGTTAAAACTAAAAACTGAAAGAAGATGATAGAACTGTTTCCACGACAGACACGGGCGTTTGATATACTTACTGAGCCGGAATATTCGCATGTGTCCGAACTGCTGTATGGCGGGGGCGCGGGCGGCGGCAAGTCGGCTCTGGGGTGTATCTGGTTGGTTCATCAGTGCTTGCGGTATGCGGGTACGCGGTGGGTTATGGGTCGAAATACGCTGCATACGTTGAAGGAAACGACGTTAAATTCGTTTTTTCTTATAGCGAAGTTGGGGAATGTTCGTTACCGGTATGTTGAGAATAAGGGGATTATGTTTCCAAATGATTCTCAGATTTTGTTGAAGGATTTGGCGTATTATCCGAGCGACCCGGAATTTGACGAACTTGGCTCGCTGGAGATAACGGGGGCGTTTGTGGACGAATGTAATCAGATTACGGAAAAGGCTTGGAACATATTGAGCTCGCGTATTCGTTACAGGTTAGACGAGTACGGGTTGACGCCGAAGATACTGGGTACGTGCAATCCGGCGCGTAACTGGGTGTTTACTCGATTTTATGAGCCGTATCGGGAGGGGCGTCTGGAAGCGAACAGGATGTTTGTTCAGGCTCTTGTAACGGATAATCCGAAAATTTCGAGGTATTATGTTACTCAATTGGATAATTTGGACGAGGTTTCGCGCGAACGGTTGAAGAAGGGTAACTGGGATTTTCTGGATATTTCGGGGAACTGGGCTTATTCGTACCGTCCGGAGTTGCATTTGGGGGATGTGGTTTTGAATCGTTCGGAAGTTGTGCGGCTGTCGTTTGACTTTAACCGGAATCCGATTGCCTGCCATGTGTCGCAGCATTATGGGAATCATTATTACGGGCTGGAACAGATTGAGATTGATAACTGTACGACGTATCAACTGTGTAATGAGATAAAGGCGCGCTATCCGGAGTGTTTTTTTATGGTAACGGGCGACGTGTCGGGTAAAGCGGCAACGACGGTGTCGAGGTTGAATAATTTCGACGTTATCAAGTATGTTTTGGGATTGAGAGAGGGGCAAATGCAGTATTCGGGGGCTAATCCGCCACTCGCGGAAAGCCGTATGCTGGTTAATGCGATGCTGGAGCGTTATCCGATGACGTTTGACAGGGTGAAGTGCGCGCCGCTGATTCGGGATTTGGAAGCGGTCAAATCGGATAATGAGGGTCGCCCGATTAAGACTAACAGAAAGAATATCGAGGAACGGGCGGATTGTCTTGATACTTTCCGGTATACACTGCACAGGTGGTTTGGGGATTTTGTTAAACTGTTATTTTCTTAAGTCTCTAAACTCTAAAATCTGCTGTTTAGAAACGCCGTACGACCCGTTTTCTCCGCCAAAAACTTAGTAAATCCGTTCTCGTCCATATTAACATTCAGCTGTCGAATTTCGGGCGCCTGAGGTATATTTTTTGCCACACTGCGCCCTAATCTATCGTAGTCAATATCGAAAGTATATCGAGCATCCTGCAACCCTGCAACATCAATATTCGAAAACGAAGGAACAGAGGAAAACGGGACCTTATACTCGCCCGCGATTCTCATACCTTCCATAAGTTTCTTTGATTTGTGTGCCGGAATAATACTTGCACCTTCCGGAATCCACATAATTTCCGGACCGCGTTCCCCCGTCAAAGCATACTCTCCGCGTCCGCCCTTGCGTCCCTTCGCGTACTTCGGAACAGGCGAACTTGCTATTTTCGCAATCTGTATAGCCGTTGCCGCAGCCGTTATTCCGGCAAGGATAAAACTTGCCGGCGGGGACGTACTTGCAAACACCTGTGTAATGGCTTTTGCGGCATTTATAACAGCCTGAATATAAGCCGCCTGTTTTTCTGCCGCCGCCTGTTTATTCTTTATTTCCGCCTGTTTACGGGCTAACTCCTCTTCCGAAACAAGTTTCAGATTCTTATTTTTAGCCGCTTCTTCCGCATCCGTTGTATAGAACTTGTCCAAATCCGCAAGTTGCTGTTCAAGTCGTGCATTTTCATTATCGAAATACATCTGCGACAGTTCATTTGCCATATCAAACGCCGCCGATTGAAGCTCTTTCCATGCATCCTTTACAGCCTTCTCACGTTCCTCGCGTTTCTTTGCACTGCGTTCATGTTCGGCAATTTCAGCGTCTGCTTTTTCCTTTGCAAGTCTCTTCTGTTCCTCTGCCAACTGCCTCAACAACTCTTTTTCCTCATCAGTGCCTTTTTCGACAATCTGCAATTGTCCGTTTATTCTATCCATTTCAATCTGGATTGAATCATCGGCATATTTGCGCTGTATCTCGTCTTTACGCCTGTTATAATCCTCTTCCTTAATGAGTTTCTGTGCGTACATTTTGGAGAGTTCAACAAGTTCGGTATCATACCTTTCTTCAAGAGCGTCAAGGTCAGCCTGCGCAATATCTTCGTGAAGCCTCATATCTTCTTCTTTCGAGATAGCGGCGAGTTCCTTTTCTCTTTTTTTTGTCAGATTAATAATGTCGGCATTGATTCGTTTCTGCTGTTCTAACGTTAAATTTTTTTCCGTTGCAAGACGAATTTTCAAGTCCTTAATTTGCCGGTCATATTCTTTTTCAGTCAACTCCCTGCGTTTGTCGAAACCTTCCGGCAACAGCGACAGTTCAATATCCTGCGAGGCGCGTATTTCGGCGAGCCGTTTCTTCTCAAACTCTGCCGCAATCGCATCTAAGTCATTATTTTTTTGCTTGTCCAGATTAACAAGTAAAGTGTTTATATCCTTTTGTGCCTGAGCCGTCAATAATCCGTCCTTTTTCAGTTCCGCCCTGCGTTTCTCCAAATCCTCTTTCTGTCGCCGGAAATTTTCGGAAACTTCCGCAACACGCCTTGTTTTCTCATCGTCAATCAATTTAATCGACAAATCTATCGCCTGTCGCCTTATTTCCAACTCTTCCTTTGCCGCCTGTTTAGCGAGTTCGATACGTTTTTTCTTCTGCTCCGCGTCAAATTTCAGTGCGCGCGCATTAATCTCCTCTTGCGTTTCATTGAGTTTTTGCTCGTCAACCACAATTTCTGTCGCAATTTTAACAGATTCCCCTAATTTGTCTATCCTCTCCTGCACCAGGTCTACCGCCGTTTCAGCATCAATTCCACGTATGCCCATGCCTATATTAAATGTCCCGTCAAATCCCTGCCCTATCTCGTCTTTTATTTTTGCCAGCAACTCTTCATTTTCCTTCAACGCTTTTGTGTTTGCGTTCAAATCCCGCAAATCGCGTGCAGCATTCTCTTTCCTCTCGTTATGCGCCTGCCGTTGCGCATCAAGTCTTTTCTGTTCGAGCGCAATCAAATTATTCTCTAATACCGCCTCTGCTTTTGCCCGTTCCGATTCGTCGCGCGCCATCGCAATTTCAAGTTCTCCCTGCTTTTTCACAAGATTCATTTCGTGGTCTATATCTCCAACTCGCCGTTCTGCTTCACGATTAATACTTTCCGCCCTCAATTTCAACGCCTCCAATTCTGCCTCGCGCAGCTTGTTCAGTTCTTTCTGCTTTTTAATCTCACTGTCCTGAGCCATAACCAGCGCAGCAATAGCGCCCACGACAGTAATAATCGCCATAGCAAGTAAAACGTAGGGATTAGCCTTTGCAACAAGATTAAACAGCCTTTGCGCAATCGTCGCCTTTCCCGTAGCCGCCGTTTGCAGATTTGTGGCTTTGGCTGCCGCCAATGTCTGTATATACACAATACCCCTTATAAGCGGACTTGTCTTATTCAACGCATTTGCCACCGCCATAGCCCCGTTCACCGCCGACATTGCCGCCTGAACCTTGTAAAACGCTTCCTGCAATTTTTCCGATTCCCCGCCCAGCAATGCTCCCGCCGACGTCGCCAAATTAAACCCCCCAACCAGACCGCTCATACCGGTATTCAGAGCATCAAGCCCCTTTGTATCCGAACCAAGATAGTTGATAATATCCTGCGTATCACCTATCTGGTCGGTAAGATTTCCCGCTTCCTCTGCAAGTTTGCGGAATTTATCCGTATCCACCTCGCCCGCATCTTCCAAGCTCATCAACTCCTCGCGAAGTTCTCTTAACCGCGTCCTTGCCGAAACTACTTTTTCTTCGCCTTCCGGCGACACATCCGGCTTTGGAGCATTCGACAGTTCGCTCACCTCTTTTTCGAGTTTATCGATTGCGGTTGAAAGTCCCTGATATTCCGCCGTGTCTTTTTTACCTTCAGCCGCTAATTGCGACAACTGTTGTTTCAACAATTTTGTCGTCTGGGCAACAAACGCCTCAGCATCTTTGACATCGCTAAGACCCTCATACAGTTTTGCCGCTTCCGGATTAACCGTATGCATTGCCGCCACAATATCTTTAAAAGTATTATCGATTGCCCCGTTAGTAACCTTACTAACCAGATTTTTATACGCCCCCGCAAACTTTTCGACTTCCGAAACAGACGCTCGTGTTCCGGACGCTATCGCATCCTGTTGAGCCTTGTATTCCGCACCCATTTTTCGCGCCGCCGCTGCCTGTTCGGCGGTTATAGCCCCCATTTTTTCAAGCAAATCAATCGCCGCCGGCAATTTTGTCGTATCCGACGAAAACTCAATTACTACGTTTTCCTGCATGTCTCTTTCCTTTCTTTTCTTTTGATTTATCCGTCAATATCTTATTGAGTTTAAAAAAGAAATCGTAAATCGTCAACACACTCGCATCCGTATGCGTATTACCTGCCACAATCTCCTTTAAATCCTCCAAATCATTCACTAACTTTTGGAGTTTAGCGGTTGCAAAACCCCCGAATGCATCTCCCTTATCTTCTCCGCCACCTCCAAAGACGCCTTTAAATCTGCTTCCGAGATGTTCAAAAAGGGTATTAACTCCTTTAAAGGCTTCTGCAAAAAAAAATCCGCAACACCCTTATGTTTTTTCCAAAACTCAATCTTGCACCGGTTATAATCCGGCTCATACAACGCCGGATTTTCGTGTTTATCAAAGAAAACCACCGACGCCAACTTATACAGCAAATCCGCATCCGTAACAAACAGCATCCTTTCCTTCAACTGTTCATTAAGTTTGTGTACCTCAAAAATATCCACCTTCGACGACGTCAATATCTCCTTCACACGCGCCGTATGCGCTTCCAAATACTCGCGATTCACGCCCATACGGCACTCCTCATACGCCGCCAAAGCCATAAATCCGCGTTCAAAAGGCAAATTAAACACGTCGTTATGACGATAATAATCAACCCCCGCAACCGTAAACGCATATTCAATAATATGCCTCGACGCCGGAAACAACCGTTTCACATCACGCCGGCGATTATGCCGCCACGTCCTAAACCCCTGCCGAACCTTCCTGAATATACCCATATTCAACCATTTTTTCCACAAAATTCGACGCGTTACCCTGCCCGACATCCCTGTTGTTCTTTTTCACGAACCATTTCTTTTGCGCCGGACGCACGTGTATCCTTACACCCTCGAAAAGACGGTATTCAAACTTCATCTCAGTTGTACCGCCACACGAGCAATTTGAATACAATCGCCACCCGTTTCGCTTCAAAATTTCTTCCATAAAACACTGTTTTACTAACTGTTAAAAAAAAATTATAATTTATTAAAAATAATCCTATACGGCACAAAATTACACATATTTTGTAATATACAACATAAAGTTTTATTTATAGTATGATTATTTCCTGCTTTCGATTAAAATTCGTTTATTAAAAACTGTTTATCTTTGCAACAGAATTTAAAATCAAAAAACGATGAAAAAGATATTGATATTTTTAGTAATGTTTATTGCCGTCAAATCAAACGCGCAGTTTTTCGCAGGAGTGGAAGCAAAAGCGGGAATAAGTAATATTATTGCAACAGACGGGTGGGATAATGGATTCAGTTATTTTGCCGGAGCAAATGCAGGATACGAATTTTTTAAACATATCCCTGTTAGTGTAGGAATTGGATACGGAGAATTGAAAGTCACGCACCAACAATTCAACGGTCTGAGACAAACGGGTTTTATTATTCCATTAAAAGCAGGATATTGTCACTATTTTGGTAATTTCAAGCCTTTTGCAAATGTGGGGATATTTTATTCAATAAAGAATAAACTGCCAAATATATACACATGGAATGACGAGCTTGGCGCTTTAGAAGAATCAGGAGTCTACTTTGAGAATTATTTTGGTTATCTCGGACAAATAGGAGTAGGATATAAAATAACCGACAGGTTAACCGCCTCTATAGCATACGAGTACAATAGACCCAATAAACGCATTACAGTAAATTCCAAACAGGTAGAATTTCAATCAAATGGTAATGGTTTTTATTTTTCCGGAGCGACGATAAGTGCGAGCATTTATTTTTAACGCAAATTGCAAACATTCATTGCAACAAGCGCGAAATCAACACATTCAACCCGCACACCTGTAAAATAGTAAACACCCATTCCGACGCCGGAACACCGAGCGCAATGCATCCCGTCAGCCCCCACACCGACGACATGCAGACAAGACACCCGAAAAGCGGCTTTTGGATAATATCCGACCACCGGCTATCAAACCATTTATCGAAACAATTCTGCACAAAAATACGTATCTCCGCAAAAATCATCCCGTCCCGACAGCACGCATAAATAGCCGTCGTCATCAAACTTATTTTAATCGCAT
>JAIRLC010000125.1 GCA_031259645.1 Prevotellaceae bacterium
TTTTCTTACTCAAGGCAATATCAAGTTGCCGTTGCGGTGGAATCTTATTGAAGCATCCCCCGCAAGCGTCACGCCGCACCGTTACAACAGCCAATCCATTGCGGGCATTGGAGCGCACACGCTGATAGGCCTTCACCATCCGGTCATCAATTTGGGACTGTATGGCTTCCGACGCTTTTATCAGGTCTTTTTCCTCTTTTGAAGTTTCCGATACGATTTCTTCCAATTCTTTTTTCTTGTTCGCAAGGTCTTGTGTGCGTTCGGCCATCAGTTCCTTAGCCTCTTCCAACTGTTGTTTGCGCTCTTTCATCTGCACCGTAAACTCCTTGACACGCTTTTCGGCCAACTCTACTTCAAGATTTTGAAATTCAATTTCCTTCGTAATAGAATCGTATTCGCGGTTATTTTTCACGTTGTTTTGTTGCGCTTCATACTTCTTAATTAACGCCCGGGCTGCTTCCATTTCCACTTTTTTATTGGAAATCAGCCCTTCGATATCTTTAATTTCCGCTTGAAAATTGGCCACCCGCGTCTTCAATCCTTGCAAGTGGTCTTCCAAGTCCTGAACTTCCAACGGTAATTCGCCGCGTAACAACTTAATCGCATCCACCTTTGAATCGGTTTGCTGCAGTTGATACAACAATTTTAATTTAAGTTCCATAGAAGCATCGGCATCAACTACATTTTTTTTCACAGCAGCCGGTTTCGTTGCTTTTTCTTTTTTTTCAGTCGCAGTACTCGCCATAAATTATGAGGTTTTAAATATTATCAATAGTAATACACCGGATTCAATCCCGTTTTGGTAATTTGGACTGCAAAATTAGGTATTTTTTTTGTAAGAAGCTCATAAAAAATCGAAAGAACATATTTTTCGCTTTCATAATGGCCTATATCAACCATAATTAGCTGTCCATCAGCATTAAAAAAGTCATGATACTTTAAGTCGGCACTAACGAAACATTGTGCGCCCGCCGCCAAGGCGTCCTGTAGCAGGAAAGCCCCGCTACCGCCACATACCGCCACACGCCGCACTTTGCCGGATAACAGGGCGCTATGGCGCACACACGGCACGGCAAAAACTTTTTTCAACAAATCGAAAAACTGGCAACTGTCCATGTCATCGGGGAGATTTCCCACCGCACCGAAACCCGATTGTTCCGAAGATTCGCGCAACGACAATATCGTAATATCCTGCAATCCCAATTGCCGGGCCATGATCCAACTTACGCCGTGTAAAGCGCGGTCCATATTGGTGTGGGCGGCATAGAGCACGATATTGTTCTTGATGGCTTGTGCCACCATGCGTTCGACGTAAGTTGCCCCGGTAATTTTTTTCAGTCCGTTAAAAATCACCGGATGATGCGAAACAATCATGTTGGCGCCGGTGCGCACCGCTTCTTCCAACACCGCTTCGGTGACGTCCACACAAAGCAGCACGGCATTGATGACAGTATCCGGATGTCCCACACAAAACCCCGCAT
Organism: Prevotellaceae bacterium; assembly: GCA_031259645.1. Classification (GTDB taxonomy): domain Bacteria; phylum Bacteroidota; class Bacteroidia; order Bacteroidales; family UBA932; genus JAIRLC01. Next base: position 1,482 of record JAIRLC010000125.1, read on the forward strand.
TATCATAACTTTCCTGATAAATTAGAGGCGCCTGTTCCTCAATAACAGCAGCAATATGTGCAGCAGTAATTTGCATAACTTACAATAATTCTTTTACGGAAAGTAATTCGGCCTTAATATTTTCCAAAGTTTGCACCACTTCTACCGAATGATCTTCTCCTGTTTTATTTTCTTTTACTCGTTTGTGCGCGCCATCAAGCGTCATGCCCTTTTCTTTCACGAGATGATGAATAAGCCTAATATTTTCAATATCGTTAGGTGTAAACATCCTATTGCCTTTTTTGTTTTTATGCGGCCGGATGACGTCATCAAACCTGTTGGCCCAAAAGCGGATCAGCGATGTGTTTTCGCCAAATATCGCAGCCACTTCACCAATGGTGTAAAACATTTTTTCGATTTTAGCTTCTTTATAAGGCATACTGTGAAATTTTAATCGAGCGGCTGTCCGCTACTGGTTGAAAGCTGTATCAGGTACTCATATTCTTCAGGCATAAGGCCGATAAAAAAATAATGCAAAGGGTCCATAAACTGACCGTGTTTCAAGACTTCGTAGTGCAAATGCGGCGCCACCGACAAGCCGGTATCGCCCACCTTTGCGATGACCTGTCCCCGTTTCACCGGTTGCCCTTGTTTCACCAGCACGCTACTCAAATGCGCATACACCGTAGTATATCCGTTGCCATGCTCTATTTCCACTACACGTCCGTAACTGCGCTGCGAGAGGACTGCCGCCACCTTCCCATCGGCTGTGGCAAAAACATCCGCGCCCACGCCTGCAATAAAATCGGTGCCGGTATGTTCTTTCAGCAGCTTATAAAAAGGATGCATCCGTTTGCCGTATGAAGCGCCTATGCGTATCAAGTTTTTGTTTTCTATGGGCTGTATCAAAGGTATGGCAAGCAAATCGCCCGCTGATTTTTCTTTGAGATGTTGCTCCAGTTCATCAAATAAAAACGACACGCCCTCCGCCCGTTTTTGCAAATGCCGCATCTTAAATACGGTTTCATTGGTCAGCGCATCATTATTAATGACATTATAATCATCATACGTATTCAAATTTCCGGGGCCGTTCAGGAATGTAGGATCGGCATGAAAAATGGCACGATAAATTTCCTTGTCGCGCAAGTCAAGCTCCTGCATAATGGCCTCTATTTGCTCATACCGCGCTTGAAGTTGTGCACTTTCTGTTTCGAGCAATTCCCTTTCACGTTTCAGTCCCCGTTCTTCCGGAGTATCAAAAAACAGCGAAAAAACGGTGTAATAAGCCACCGTAACGAAAACTGCTACAAAAACGTAAAACAAAGCTTTCAGTACAACATCACGAAAACTGACTTTAATCTTAACAAAATCGAGGTGCTCGTGTTGATAACGATAGCGGTACTTCTTCATATAAGACTAATCGTCCCTTTTTGCAATATTTGCACCCGTTTCGTCCAGATGCATAATACTGGAAAAGTCCTCCGATTCTATATCGTTCGCAAAGAAATTCAACGGATTTACAGGTTTATTACGCATCAGCACTTCATAATGCAGGTGCGGCGCCGTCGATTTCCCGGTGTTTCCCAATGTCCCGACCTGCTGTCCCCGTTTTACCAAATCGCCTTTTTTCACAGTGATAACATTCAAGTGGGCATAGCGTGTTTTATAACCAAAACCATGATCCACCAATACCATGTTGCCATAACCCGTTCGCGCAAAAGAGCGCTCCACAGTGATTACCCTGCCGTTGCCGGTGGCAAACACCACTTCCCCCACATGCCCGGCCAGATCAATACCGTCATGAGGCCGTCTATCGCCAAACATGGGGTCTGTCCTGATGCCGAAAGGAGAAGTAATCCGCGGTGTAACATGCGCCAGTGGCTGAATAGCCGGCACACAATCCACCATTTGTTCGATAATAGTGGCATTTTTCGCCACCGTATCAAAAGACACGGATTGTATATACACTTTACGCAATAATTTGTCCAGATTCTTCGAACAATCTATCAGGATATTGGAATATATCGATTTTTCGAGATGCGCATAACGGTCAATCCCCCCAAACCCCGCATCACGTATAGACGACGGGATATTATCCAACCCAAAAGTAGGACGGTAAATATTATTATCGCGTTGTTGTATTTGCTGTAGAATTTTGTCGGCCATTGTAATTTGCTTTTTCAATAATTCCAACTGCAATACAAGCGCCGAATTATCCTGACGTATCGATAAAACCTTCGGAGTATCAAAATACTGAGAGTAGCATGCAAAGCATCCCACCGCTACCACAAAGGTCAAAATAAACAATAAGCCTGCACGTTTTAATCGTCTTTTCCGGCTGATGTGGTGCAACTCAAAAGAGAGTGTTTCAGCATTAAAACGATATTTTAGTTTTGCCATATTAATTCAATTTTCATTAAATTATCACGCGAAAGTAAGGGTTTTTTTAGTAAAAACCAAATAAAATCATTATTTTTGTTCAAATTTTAACATAAACTAAGAAAAATCTATGCCGATAAGCGCTTCCGAAATTCGCAATATGTTCTTTAATTTCTTTAAAGATAAACAACATACAATTGTGCCGTCTGCACCGATGGTGGTTAAAAATGACCCCACACTTTTGTTCACAAATGCGGGAATGAATCAATTTAAAGATTGGTTTTTAGGGAATACGCCGGCGGCATACACGCGGGTGGCCGATTCGCAAAAGTGTTTGCGGGTAAGCGGCAAACATAACGACCTTGAAGAAGTTGGCCATGACACATACCACCATACCATGTTTGAGATGTTGGGCAATTGGAGTTTCGGTGATTATTTCAAAAAAGAAGCCATCGGCTGGGCTTGGGAATTGCTCACCGAAGTGTATAAAATAGACAAGGAACGCCTCTATGTAACCGTATTTGAAGGATGCCGGGAAGACGCACTGGAGGCCGACTCGGAAGCCATGGCATATTGGAAAACACACCTTCCCGAAACACGAATACTATTGGGAGCGCGCAAGGATAATTTCTGGGAAATGGGCGCCACAGGCCCTTGCGGGCCATGCAGTGAAATACACATTGACCTGCGCAGCGCAGCGGAACGAAAAAAAACAGACGGCGCCACTTTGGTGAATACCGGCCACCCGCAAGTGGTGGAGATATGGAATTTAGTATTCATCCAATTCAACCGCAAGGCCGACGGCAGCCTCGAACTGTTGCCTAAAAAACACGTGGACACAGGCATGGGCTTCGAACGGCTATGTATGGCGCTGCAAGGAAAACAAAGCAACTACGATACGGATGTATTCCAACCGCTGCTGTCGAAAATCGCAGAATTATGCGGACAACAATATGGCGAAAACGAAAAAAGCGACGTCGCCATGCGGGTTGTAGCCGACCATGTAAGGGCCGTATGTTTTTCCATCGCCGACGGACAGTTGCCTTCAAATGTGAAAGCCGGCTACGTTATACGCCGCATCCTGCGCCGCGCCGTACGGTATGGCTATACCTTTTTAAATTTCAACGAGCCGTTTATCTATCGCATCGTGCCCACACTGGTAACCCAAATGGGAGCCGCCTTCCCCGAACTGAAAGCCCAACAAGCATTGATTGAAAAAGTTATTTTTGAAGAAGAAAGCACCTTCCTGCGCACACTCGAAAAAGGCATACAGTTGCTTGATTCCATCATGCATAAAAGTACAAACACCAAAGAAATCAGCGGCGCCGAAGCTTTTCAACTATATGATACATTTGGCTTCCCCATTGACCTTACGGAGTTAATTGCCCGTGAAAAAGGGTTTAGCGTAAACCTTAACGATTTCGAAAAGGAACTCGAGGCGCAAAAAAACCGTAGCCGTAACGCCGCCGCCAAAGAAGAAAGCGACTGGGTAGACATACGGCCGGTAACCGAAGTAATATTTACGGGATATGATACCACCACCGATGAAGCGCACATAGCACGTTACCGGAAGGTGAAAGAAAAAAACAAAGAATGGATACACGTGGTACTCGATCGCACGCCTTTTTATGCCGAGAGCGGCGGGCAAACAGGCGACGAAGGAACGCTCTCCAGCCCGGATAATAAAGAAATCGTAAATATTATAAATACGATAAAAGAAAATAACCTCATCATACATATTGTGGATAAGCTGCCTGAACATTTACAGGCCACATTCACCGCTTGTGTGAATGTCGAAAAGCGCATGGCTACAGCCTGCAACCACACAGCTACGCACCTTATGCACTATGCCCTTCGTAAAGTTCTGGGCACGCACGTAGAGCAAAAAGGATCATTGGTTAATGCTGCCTATCTGCGTTTTGATTTCTCACACTTTCAAAAAGTGAGTGAGGAAGAATTAGCCCAAGTAGAACGGCTTGTCAATATACTGATACGACAAAATATTCCGCTCTGTGAAATGCGTCACATACCTGTTGCCGAAGCGCAAAAAATGGGCGCTATGGCTTTGTTTGGCGAAAAATACGGTAACGAAGTGCGGGTTATCCGGTTCGGAGAATCGGTAGAACTCTGCGGAGGCACTCACGTAACGGCTACCGGGAATATCGGCTTTTTCAAAATTATTTCCGAAAGTTCTACTGCGGCCGGCATACGACGCATTGAGGCAGTAACGGCAGCCAATGCCGAAAAGGCAGTAAACAACTATTTGTCGTTGATGAAAATGGTCCAAAACCTGTTCAGCAATTCACCGAATTTGCTGCAAGCCATCAAAAAAACACTTGATGAAAACACAGCGCTTGCCCAACAAGTTGAGCATTTCATCAGAGATAAAGTTATGCAACTGAAAGAACGGTTGCAAAATGAAATACAGGAGATCAACGGCATCAAGGTTGTGCGTGTGCAAGTCAATATTCCCGTAGATGCATTAAAAACACTGGCCACCCAAATGCGTCTGGAACACCGGGATATACTTTTTGCAGGCGGCACGCTACATGGCGAGAAGCCCACATTGGTCATAGCGCTCGGCGATACATTGACAGCGCAAGGCCTCAACGCTTCTACCCTCATTAAAGAAGCGGCAAAAGAAATGGGAGGAAGCGGGGGCGGACAAGCTTTCATTGCCACCGCCGGCGGGAAAGAGCCCAGCCTGATAGACAAAGCCATTGACAAAGCCATTGAACTAACGGTAAAAAAATGATGACGATGAACGCACAGGCTTTTCAACAACATATTCTGCAAGGCATCCCCGACGTATTACCTCCACCGAAGCCTTACGACGACACTATTAACCATGCGCCGAAGCGGAAAGATATTCTTGATAAGGAAGAAAAAAAATTAGCCTTGAAAAATGCATTGCGGTACTTTCCCGAAAAACATCATGCGGTATTGGCGCCCGAATTTTACAACGAATTGGAAACGTATGGACGCATTTATATGTACCGCTTTCGCCCCGATTATGAAATATACGCCCGCCCCATTCATGAATATCCGTACCGCTCGCTGCAAGCCGCATCAATCATGGTCATGTTGAGCAACAATCTTGATAAGGCAGTGGCCCAACATCCGCATGAACTTATCACCTATGGCGGTAACGGTGCGGTATTTCAAAACTGGGCGCAATATTTACTCACGATGCAATATTTGGCCACGATGACCGACGAACAAACGCTAACACTATATTCGGGGCATCCGATGGGATTGTTCCCTTCGAGTAAAGAAGCGCCGCGCGTGGTAGTCACAAACGGCATGGTCATCCCGAATTATTCAAGCAAAGACCATTGGGAAAAATTTAACGCCCTGGGGGTTTCGCAATATGGACAAATGACCGCCGGATCATTCATGTATATTGGCCCGCAAGGGATTGTACATGGCACCACCATCACTGTAATGAATGTCGCGCGACGTGTAGCGAAAACAGGAAATACCGGCGGCAAATTATTTGTAAGCAGCGGGCTTGGCGGCATGTCGGGTGCGCAGGCTAAGGCGGCGGTGGTTTCGGGCATTGTAGGCGTTATCGCCGAAATTAATCCGAAAGTAGTACAAACACGCTACAATCAAGGTTGGGTAAATGAAATTTTCACTCAACTCGACACGCTTATACCCCGCATCCGCAAAGCGGTGAACG
>JAIRLC010000140.1 GCA_031259645.1 Prevotellaceae bacterium
AAAGTGGTAGGGCTGAAACTCGGCGCTTCCCATTCGTATGTGATAGACGACCCGCCGGCGACCAATGAGCTGTTCACACTGAATGTCTTCGCCTCCAAGTCTTTTACGATTTGAGGTGGCACATGAAAATCAAGTGTGCCGGTCATGTCCAACCCTCCCTTTACCGTAACGGTAGTCGCGAATGTGCTATTTATGTATTCTGCGGCGCTTGCCGTAACTCTAATGGGGTAGTTGCCTGGCACACCGGGAGCAGTAGCAGTAAATGTATTACCTGTAGATTGAATGGGAGTAAAGTCAGGCGCATCCCATACAAAAGAAATATCTTCATGAGGAACATTAGAAATATGATTGGTTATAGAGAAAGTTACCGGTTTTGATACGATTACTTCGGAAGGGAAGGAAATGGTTATATTCCCCTCCATAGACGATTTATTGTTTACGATAATTTCTTTTCTCACTGTGCTATCGGTATATCCGGTGGCTCTTGCCGTAACAGCTACTGTATAAGTTCCTGCTGTGGGAGGACAAATGGTCGTATAGGAATTCCCACTTGCAGTACCTGCAGTAAATTTGGGTGCAGCCCATTCGTATGAAATATATTCGGCGGTGGGTGTGGTGATGCCGGATGCAGTGAATGTCACTTTTTGCCCAATAATAGTTGGCCCGGAAGCGTTAATATTAAACATCCCTTGCATCTTCCGCCCGGGTTTCACTTGAATACTTTTTTGAATAGAAGTGTCACAGTAGTTTTCAGCCTTTGCCACTACGATCATCTCATACGTTCCGGCCGCCTTAGGCGCATTTGTCTCAAATGTGGCGCCGCCCGTATAACTTTTCGGTGAGAAATCAGGGGCATACCAATGGTAAGTCACATTTCCTTCAATGGGCGAAACAATGCCCATGGCAGTAAATTGCACGGTTTCCTCCTTTACCACATCGTCCGGGGCGACAATGTCTAAATGACCTGTCATGGGGATACACTCCACCACAGTGATTTTATACTTTTTGCTTACGTCACGGTATCCTGCCGAGTGGGCAGTAATGAGAATATAATACTCCCCTTTTTCGTCAGGGGCAAGGGCTTCAAGGGTAGTACCTGTAAAGGTGCCGGGTGTAAACCTCGGTGCGCTCCATGTATAGGCCACATTGCCGGGCGTAGTAATGCCACCGGCAGTGATTGTTACAGGCTGGTTTTTCCCAATAATGGCAGGAACAGTACACACAGGTATGCCCTCCATTTCACTGAGCCATGCTTGTTGTTCGTTCTCACAAGCCAATAAAAGAATGCCGATGAGCAAAAAACTCAAAAAGCGATGTGAAGGCTTCATAGACTGGTTATGTTTAAGTTTAATACAGAGGCAAATTTATGCTTTTTTTAAGACATAACCGCATTTTTTAACAAATAATTAATGTCCGGAGCAATAAAAGCCCTCCTGAAACAGGAAAGCTTTTATCTGATATTGTTGAAGGTAAATTAGTTATACTATTCCTTGGTCTAATACGGCTTGTGCCACTTTCATAAAGCCTGCAATGTTGGCTCCGTTCACATAATTGATATAACCGTCTCTTTGTGTACCGTATTTCACACAGGCGCTGTGGATGCTTTGCATAATTTGTTTCAATTTGGCGTCCACCTCTTCGGCCGGCCAGTTGAGGTGCATGGCGTTTTGTGTCATTTCAAGGCCCGAAGTGGCTACACCACCTGCATTTACGGCTTTACCCGGGGCATACAGTATTTTATTTTTGATAAATTCGGTAATGGCTTCGGGCGTACAACCCATGTTTGAGATTTCGCCTACGCCCAGCACGCCGTTTTTAATCAAAGTTTTGGCGTCGTCGCCGTTCAGTTCGTTTTGAATGGCGCAGGGTAGGGCAATATCCACTTTTACCTCCCACGGGCGTTTGCCGGGCACGAATTTTGCGCCGGGGAACTTGTCGGCATAAGGTTTTACCACATCATTGGCCGTAGCCCGCAGTTCGAGCATGTAGTCTATTTTTTCGGCGTCTAATCCGGCTTCATCAAGGATATATCCGTCGGGGCCTGAGATGGTAATCACTTTGGCGCCCAGCTCGGTGGCTTTCAACGCCGCGCCCCACGCCACATTGCCGAAGCCCGAAATGGCTACGGTTTTGCCGGTAAGGTCGGTGCCTTTGGTATTGAGCATGTGCTCTACAAAATAAATGCCGCCGAAGCCGGTGGCTTCCGGCCGGATAAGCGATCCGCCCCAGTTCAGCCCTTTTCCGGTGAGCACGCCGGTATTTTCGCGGGCTAATTTTTTGTAATAGCCGTAAAGGTATCCGATTTCGCGCCCTGCCACGCCAATATCGCCGGCGGGCACATCGGTGTCGGGGCCTAAATTACGCCACAATTCGGTCATGAACGCTTGACAAAAACGCATCACCTCGGCATTCGATTTTCCTTTCGGATCGAAGTCGGAACCTCCTTTCGCACCGCCCATAGGCAGCGTGGTGAGCGCATTCTTGAAGGTTTGTTCAAAACCTAAAAATTTCAACGTGGATAGCGTTACCGACGGGTGAAAACGGAAACCGCCTTTGTAGGGACCAATAGCGTTGTTGAATTGTACGCGGTAGCCGTTGTTTACGTGGATTTCGCCTTTGTCGTCCTGCCAGGTCACACGGAAAGTGAAAATACGGTCAGGCTCTACCATGCGTTCAATGATGCGGTTTTTCTCAAACTCTGGATGTTGGTTATACACCTCTTCAATGGATTCCAGCACCTCATGAACAGCTTGCAAATACTCTTTTTCATGGCCATACTTCTTTTCCAAGTTTGCCATTATTTCTTTTACTTTCATTTTAGTTAGACTATTAGATTATTAGATATTGTTCATTTGTTGGGGCGTATAATTATACGCCCTTACATTGTCCTCATCTCCGGAGACGCGCGGGTCGCGCGTCTTTACATTGTTCATTATTCATTGTTCATTGTTAATTGTCCAGGTGGAGCCGCTGTGCAGCAGGTCGGTGACATTTCTGATGGCAGCTTTGCCTTGCACCTCAAGTACCTGGTCGCGCACATTGTCATCGTATGTTTTGTCGTTCACGGCACGGATTACACCCAGCGCCACCGGATAATCGGGCGCCTGCATGTTCACCAGCATCATGTGGATACCGGGATTGGGCTCTTTGGCGTCGTGCACTAATATATCTTTTTCGGTTATGCCGTTTTCGCCGAGCGTCACTACTTTTAATTTCAGTCCGTCGAGCGTCAGCCCCATATTACGGGCTGCACCGAAAATCATGGGCTGTCCGTGGCGCAGCACAATAGTGCGGTCGGCGCGGTATGCCTTATCGGTGATTTCATCGTGTGTGCCGTCGTTAAAAATAACGCAGTTTTGCAGGATTTCAGTGACGGCCGTGCCGTCGTGCTGCGCCGATTCCACCATAATTTCGGAAGAAAGTTTCAGCTCCACATCCAGCGAACGGGCGAAAAACGTGCCGCGCGCGCCCAACACCACCTCGCCGGGATTAAAAGGGTGTTCCACCGTACCGAACGGAGACGTTTTGGTTATTTTCCCCAACTTTGAAGTAGGCGAATATTGCCCTTTCGTCAAGCCGTAAATCTGATTGTTGAACAAAATAATGTTGAGGTCGATATTACGGCGGATGGCGTGAATAAAGTGATTTCCGCCAATAGCGAGCGCGTCGCCGTCGCCGGTAACTTGCCATACGGTCAGCGACGGATTGGCCACTTTCACGCCGGTGGCAATAGCCGGGGCGCGTCCGTGGATGCCATGAAATCCGTAGGTGTTCATGTAATAGGGGAAGCGCGAGGCGCATCCGATACCCGACACAAACACAAACCGTTCGCGGGCGTAGTTGAGCTTTTCGCACACATCGGGCAAAGCGCGTTGCACGGAAGCCAGCACAGCGTGATTGCCGCAACCGGGACACCATTTCACTTCCTGGTCGCTTTTAAAATCCTGAGGAGTATATTTCATAAGGTATGACAACTGTTTTAAATTATTGAAGATTGATAACGGCATTTACAATTTCTTCCACCGTAAAAGGCTGCCCTTGCACTTTATTATATTGGCGGTAGGTGAATGATTGGTGTTGCATGCGCAAATAACCGGCAAACTGTCCGCTGTTCAGTTCGCACACGAGTATTCTTTTGAATTTGCCGAATACTTCAGCGGTATTGCGCGGCAAAGGATTGATGAAATCAAAATGCGCGAGGCTCACCTTTATCTTTTTTGCTTTGAGTTCTTCAAGCGCTGTGTAGAGATGTCCGAATGTGCCGCCCCATCCCACGAGCAAGATGTCGCCCTTTTCGGGGCCTATGACCTGCATTTCGGGAATGAAATCGGCCACGCGGGTTACTTTTTCGGCGCGTTCACGCACCATGCGTTCATGCACCAACGGATTATTGGATACTTGTCCGTCATTATTTTTTTCCAGTCCGCCCAGCCGGTGTTCCACGCCCGGTGTTCCCGCAAGCGCCCAGCGGCGGGTCATACGCTCTTTGTCGCGCACAAACGGTTGGTAATTGGTATCGTTCTCGGCCACCACCGGCGGTTTAATTTCGGGATAATCATCCATGCTTGGAATTTTCCACGGCTCGGAACCGTTGCCGAGAAATCCTTCGGAAAGGAGAATCACCGGCATCATGTGCTCCATGGCCAGCTTGCCCGCCCAAAAAGCGGCGTCGAAGCAGTGCGACGGCGAGTGCGACGCGATAACCGCAATGGGACATTCGCCGTTGCGGCCGTAGAGTGCCTGTAGCAGGTCGGTTTGCTCGGTTTTCGTGGGAATACCGGTAGAAGGCCCGCTGCGCTGCACATCCACTACGATTAGCGGCAATTCGGTAATCATCGCAAGGCCCAACGCTTCGCTTTTCAACGAAAAGCCGGGTCCCGACGTGGTAGTAACCGCTAAATTGCCGGCAAAAGCCGCACCAATAGCGGTACAAATGCCTGCAATCTCGTCTTCGCATTGCAGCGTTTTCACCCCTAAATCCTTGCGTAGCGCCAGTTCTTCGAGAATACTGGTGGCCGGTGTAATAGGGTAGGAGCCACAAAACAACGGACGTCCCGACTTCTCGGAAGCGGCAATCAAACCCCATGCCAACGCCTGGTTTCCGTTGATGTTGCGGTAAGTGCCCTTTGGCAGATTGGCGGCCGGCTTCACCACATACGTGTTTTGTATGGCATGAATGTTCGAGGCATAATTAAAACCGTCGCGCAACACTTTTTTATTGGACGTGATAAATTGCGGTTTTTTGCGGAACTTTATTTCACAGTACTTCTCGGTGGCTTCAAGCGACCGGTTGAAAAGAAAATAGCAGATGCCGAGCGCAAACATGTTTTTGTTGCGTATGATGGACTTGACGTCCATCCCGCTGTCTTTCAAACTTTCTTTCGTTAAGGAAGTGATTGGCGCGAAAATAATATTGCGGTCTTCAATACCCAGTTCTTTGATGGCGTTGTCGGTCTTAAAACCTGCGCGAGTTAGTCCTTTTTCGTCAAACGTGTCGGCGTCGAGGATAACGGTGGAAGTGGGTTTCAGCCAAGTCGTGTTGGCGCGAAGCGCCGCGGGATTCATGGCTACCAGCACGTCGCAAAAATCGCCGGGCGTGCTGATTTTATGGTCGCCGATGTGTACTTGAAAGCCCGACACCCCCGTGATAGAGCCCTGCGGCGCCCTGATTTCGGCAGGAAAATCGGGAAACGTCGATACATCATTGCCCATTAAGGCCGACGTGTCGGCAAATAAAGTGCCCGTAAGCTGCATTCCGTCGCCCGAGTCACCCGAAAAGCGGATAACCACATCCGGCAAGTCAATTAATTTATGCATATCAATTGCAACGAGATTTAATTACAAATTTAAGAATATTTAGCGTATTTGTTTACAAATTATAAGTAAAACTGTTGCAAATGTAGTATCTTTTTTTTTGAAAAACAATAGGAAATGCGAGGAAATATGTCTAACTTTGTTTGTAAATTAGGGGGAAAAGGTTATGGCTATTATTCGAGCTGTTCGTGGTGTTGAACCATACATGGGAAAACGTTGTTTCATTGCGGAAAACGCTGTGGTTGTGGGCGATGTGGTGATGGGCGATGATTGCAGTATCTGGTATTCGGCCGTGCTGCGGGGCGACGTGAACCCCATCCGCCTCGGCCACCGCGTGAATATTCAGGATGGCGCGGTGCTGCATACCCTTCATAATCGCTCGGTGGTGGAAATCGGCAATGACGTGTCGGTGGGGCACAATGCTATTATTCACGGCGCAAAAGTGGGCAACAACGTGCTGGTGGGTATGGGCGCCATTTTAATGGATAACGCCGTGATTGCCGATAATACGATTATTGCCGCAGGCGCTATTGTGCTTAGCGACAAGGTGCTGGAGCCCGGCGTGTATGCGGGTATCCCGGCCAAAAAAGTGAAAGACAGTGATGAAAAATTAGTGGAAATGGTGCGTAGCAATGCGGCCGGCTACCTCATGTATAAGGATTGGTTTACGGCCGGATAACATAAACCGAAGGAAACCATGAAACGTTTATTGTGCCTGTTTTTTATGCTATGCGCGATGCTGGGCGCCTCGTCGCAACTTGCGGCAAGGCCGCAATCCGCAAGCCCCGATACGTCAATCTACATTACCGTACAGGGCAAGGTGCGTGACGCAATCACGCGCAAACCGCTCCGGCTGGCGTCCGTGGTGGTGAAGAAGCTGAATGTTTCAACAGTGACCAATGAGGAAGGCTATTTTATTTTGAAAATACCCGGCAACACGACGGAATGGACAGTCGATATAAGCCATGTGGGGTACAAAAACCAAAATATCGCGGTGGCAACGCTGCTGCTGGATAAAATACAGGCCATTGACTTGCGGCCAACCGTCTATGATTTGGAAGATGTGGCGGTGCTGTCCTCCGACCCTGAGAAAATTTTACAAATGGTGATGGAACGTATTCCGCAGAATTACGGCGAAAGCCCGGTGGCTATGACGGCGTTTTACCGTGAATTTGTGAAACGCAATAACCGCTATATTTCCATCGCCGAGGCGGTGACGGATATTTACAAGGCCTCCTACACCTCGCCGCAACGCGATATGGCGCGGATTTTCAAAGGGCGCAAAAGCGCCGATGTGGACAGGGTGGATACAGTGGTCTTCAAATATCAGGGCGGAATAGCGTCGTCGCTGTGGCTTGATGTGATTAAAAATAAGGACGTCGGTCTGTTTTCCGGCGATTTTTTTACCGACTACAACTTTGAGATGGGAGAAGTGGAAATGATCAACGATAAGCCGCACTATGTAATCAAATTTAACCAAAAACCGAATATTCGCGACATCCTCTTCCGCGGAAAAATATATGTCGAGCCACGCAGCATAGCCATAGCACGCATAGTGTTTAACATGAATGTGGAAAACCGGCCGGAGGCGGGACGCTTCTTCCTGAAACACGCGCCGCGAGGAATAAAACTATATATGGAGTGTGCGCAATATATGATTAACTACCGGGAAAAAAACAACCGCTGGTATTATAATTATGGAAGAATAGAAATTAAATTTAAAACAAATTGGAAAAAATTCCTGTTCTTTAAACCCACGGGTACCATGATCTCGGAAATGGCCGTGACAGACATGAGCGACACAGATGTAACAGCCTTCTCGCGCAAAGAAGCCGTGAGAGAAAATGATATTGTATCCGATAAACTGTCGGTATTCTCGGGCGACAGCTTTTGGGAAAGTTATAATTATATCGAACCGGAACAGCCCATTGAACAGGCAATAAAAAAAATGAATAGGAAGCTATTGCGGGAAGGCATGTTAAAAGACACAGAACAGGAGAGAGAAAACAAATGATAGATTGCTCACAGTTGAAACCCCTGAACACACGCTTCTATTGCGATGTGCCGGGGCTGGATACGGAAAAAATTTACCTGATGAATGGCGCCGGTGTGAAGAAAAATGCCGGTGAACAGGGCGTGCGGCTTGATTTTAACCGTTCGCAAACACCCAAGCCCATACAAATTATTAGTGTACGCGAAGGCCATGCCTTTCCGGAAGTGCAGGTAAGGAATACCATTACGGTGGAAGCAGGCATTTCGGCAAGTTTGATATTGTGCGACCACACCACGTCGGATTTTGCATTCGTCACCGAAACGTGGAATGAGTTTCATTTGGCTGCCGGCGCGCGGCTTCACATCTTGATGATGCAAAATGAACATAACGGCTCGGCGCATACTACAAACATCAGCGTGCGGCAGGAAGAGCACAGTTTTTTTTCATGTACGGCCATCACGCTGCACGGCGGAACCATTGAAAACCGCTTCGAGGTGGCGTTGCAGGGCGAGCAGGCGGAATGTGCGTTAAACGGCTTGTTCTTGTGCGACGGCGCGCAGCGGATAACCAATACGGTGCAGGTACGACACGCCGTGTCGTCGTGCCGGAGCAAACAGCTCTTCAAGGGCCTGCTCGACGACCGGGCGGTGGGGCATTTCAATGGCCACATCCGGGTGGATAAGGATGCGCAAAAAACGGAAGCCATGCAGGAAAATCACAATATGCTGCTTACGCCGGCCGCGAAAATGTACATACAACCCCATCTGGAAATTTACGCAGATGATGTGAAGTGCGCACATGGCGCTACCATTGGCCGGATTGACGAGAATGCGCTGTTTTACCTTCGCTCGCGGGGCATTAGTCTGGCCGAGGCGCAATTCCTGCAGCAATTCGCCTTTGCGCACGATGTGATTGAACGTATCACCTTACCTTCTTTGCGGGAACGCATTGCCGATTTGGTGGGCAAACGCTTGCGCGGCGAGTTGCACCCCTGCGCCGGCTGCGCCCGCCACTGCTGCTGAGAAATAACACAATTTAATATTCATTCATTTGGATTTTCAAAAATTGTGTGTATATTTGCAGTGTCATGGAGCGAAAGGAGCAATCCCTGAAAACTTTGGCAAGACCCGTTAATTCGGAGGGATGTAATCTCCTACGGCAGGTTGCATCTATGGTTTTAGGAACTTATTCCTAAGGCTGGAGGGGAGCGAGCAGAAATGCTCGCTTCATTATTTTTGTGGTTCACCTGCAATTTTTATCTTGCCCACCATCTCATAAATAAATCAACAAACTTTCTGTTTTGTACGTGTCCATATCTCACATCGATCGGCTTCCCACCTAACAGTACTTTTATTGCCTTTATGTGTCTGTTCTGAAGATAAAAATCTTTTATTGTGTCCGCTACATACCGCGAATCGACATTACCCACTATATTTAAAATTATCCTGTCAGACTGTAAAGAAGCCTTTTCTAACCTGTGATTAAGCGAATTTTTCCCATATATTGTTTTCAGTTCGTACAAATAGATATTATTGCCTTTTTTTAGAATAAAATCAGGACTTTTGCTGTTGAGTAATTTTGGCAACATAAACACATTGTATCCAAGCCTGTTTAACGTCTTTGCCACATTCATATTATCGTTATATTCTACATCTATCTCATTGATATTCCTGAATACTTTTGTGACTGTCTTTGTTTCATTATCCTTTAGCTTCGTCACAAATCCCTTATGCTGTATTAGTTCACCGAGTATATTTGCCTTGTCCCTGTTGTTCAAATTCCCATGGGTGACATCCGTTAGTTTTATAACAATATCTTCTGCGATATTCGACAATTTCCTTAATGTTAACGGCATGTTGGTTCTAATTTTTTATTTCCGGAACTGTAGTTTCACAATGTGTTTTGCTGCGTTTTTAACTTGTGTGGTGGCTTTAAATAAAAAAATGCTTGAGCGTTGCGGCAAAGATAACAATTAATTATGGAACCGAGGCGCAATTCCTGCAACAATTCGCCTTTGCGCACGATGTGATTGAACGCATCACCTTACCTTCTTTGCGGGAACGCATCGCCGATTTGGTGGGCAAACGCTTGCGCGGCGAGTTGCACCCCTGCGCCGGCTGCGCCCGCCACTGCTGCTGAGAATTTTTTAAACAGGACCGTCTTGCTGTTTCAAAAAAACTTCCTACCTTTGTCGTATAGCTATTGTTATGGCAACGAAAGTAAGGGACATGCCTATCGGCATACAGGATTTTGAGAAGTTGCGCAGAGG
>JAIRLC010000141.1 GCA_031259645.1 Prevotellaceae bacterium
AGGCCTGCGGGCTCGTTACTTCATGGCAATATAGCCGGTCGACATACAACTGCACAGGGCCATTTTCAACAGCAGCCACCACATGCGAATCCCATATTTTATCAAATAGCGTGTTCATAATGACGCAAAGATACGAAAAATAGTTAAGAGTTAAGAACTAAGAGTTGGCGCTTCCCGTTCCATCCAAACAAACCGCCCGCTCGCGCAGGCGACATTGTTCATTTGTTCTATAACAAGTAAGTGATTAAGAACTATTTTCAACTTTCAGCTCATTTAAACTGCCACTGGGTATGCATCTGGCAGCACGCTACGATGCCGGCGGTTTCCACGCGCAGGCGCGTGTCGCCGAGGCTCACCGCCTCGAATCCGTGTTGCATGGCCGCCGCTATTTCGGTAGTGGAGAAATCGCCTTCCGGCCCAATCAGAATGAGCGCATCGCGGCATCCCTGCAAAGCTTTGGGAAGGACGGTTTTCTCGCCCGGCTCACAATGCGCCATCAGCTTCTTCCCCGGAAATTCTTTTCTCACGAAATCCAACGCCGGCGTCATTTCATGCAATAACGGCAATTGGGCTTTCAGCGATTGTTTCATGGCCGCCACGAGGATTTTTTCCACGCGTTCGTGTTTCAGCACGCGGCGTTCGGAGTGTTCGCAAAGCAAGGGTGTTATTTCGTCCACGCCTATTTCCGTGATTTTCTCGAGCAGCCATTCAAAACGTTCCATACTTTTGGTAGGCGCTATGGCCATGTGCAACGTGTAGGGATGTTGCTTGTAGTGTTCCTCTTTGCTTGTGATTTCCACCGCACACGCTTTCGGGTGGGCGGCTACGATGCGTGCCGTATATAACGTGCCGCGCCCATCGGCTAAATGCACCGTATCACCCTCGCCAAGTCGCAACACGCGTACGCAATGCATTGATTCTTCTTCGCTAAGGACGTGGGTTAAACCGGTAATACCGGGCGTGTAAAAAAGAGTCATGATATAAATTTTGTACAAAGATAGTTTTTTCTTAAATTTGCAAATATGCTTATAATACAAAAAATAGACCACAGAAATCTTGTGTTGGATGTGTTACGGGGAATGGCGGTATTAGGACTACTACTGGTCAAATTCCCTGGTAATCCGAATTATGTCTATACCGTTTTACATTATCCGGAAGGTAATATGCTCACGGACATGGTGTATTCGTTTTTTCTTTTTACCGTAGGCGTGTCCATGTTCTATTCTTTCTCAAAGTATGAATTTTCGTGGAGCAACCGGATTGCCGTAAAAATAGGCCGGCGCGTAGCGTTGCTTTTGGGCATAAGCATAGTGCTCAATCTCTTGAATATGATCAACATGCGTATTCCGCATTTTTTCGAAATAAGTGAACTATACCATATCGCAATATTTTATGGCCTGTCGGCTTTGCTGGTATTATGGCTGAAGCGTTTACGTTTTTTGATTTCGGTAGTGCTGTTATTGACTATTATATGTTATCAGACTTTCCTGCCCTTACCGGTAAGCGGTTTAAGCATGTTGCCCAGTCTGATTATTGTCCTTACAGGGTATGCTACCATAACTTTCTGTCACGGTCGTACCAGCCGGCTCCTCTTGTCGCTCGGCCTGTTCATTGTGGGGCTGTCGTGTTTTCTTATTGGTAGTGTATGGGAACACACCGTTCCGGCAAATACCACTTTTGTCGTTAAACTGGTAAGCTATTCATGGATTAGTTATGGCTGTTTGGTTTTCCTCATAGATGTGTGTAAATGGTCAAAGTGGACACACCTGTTTACCGTGTTCGGAAAAAATGCACTGCTTATCTACATTCTGTCTACTGTTTCTGCCATATCGTTCGAAAAAATTATCGTGTGGACGACCCCGGCAGGCAGTACGATCAGCATATCGAAATGGTTTTATAAAAATGTGTGTGTCGCGCTTTTCGGAAATAACGAAGCGGGATCACTCTGCTATGCCCTTATTTGCGCCCTGCTCCTGTGGCTCGTGGCCTGGCTGTTCTATCGATGGAAAATATTCATTAAAATCTGATGAAAAAAATCGGGTTACTTTCTGATACGCATGGCTGTTTTGACGAAAAATTGCACCGTTTCTTTGATGAGGTGGATGAGTTGTGGCATGCCGGCGACATCGGCTCCATCGAACTGGCTGACGAGATGGCGGCCTTCAAACCCTTGCGTGCGGTGTCGGGCAATTGCGACGACTGGCATGTGCGCACGGTGCATCCCATAGTGCAGCGCTTTGACGAGGAGGGCGTGGACGTGCTGATGCTGCACATCGGCGGCTATCCGGGCAATTATGCGCCGGACGCCCGCCGCCTGATTGAAATGCAGCCGCCCAAACTGTTTATCAGCGGACATTCGCACATCCTGAAAGTGATGAACGACAAACGCCGTCACCTGTTGCATATCAACCCCGGCGGGGCAGGCCTGCGCGGTATCCACACCGTGCGCACGGCCGTGCGGTTTGTGCTCGACAACGGCGACATCCGCGATTTGGAAGTGGGCGAATGGCAAAAATAATCCTGTGTCTTGCTAATCGCATCTCTTTCTTAGCAGACGCGTTAAATCGCAACGGACGTGCATCTGCCGTGCTTCGATGGGACGCGATAAATCGCGTCCCTAATCTCAACTGTTTATTTCAGTCCGCGGTTGATCAGAAGGGCGTCGCCGTCGGGGTCTTTGCCGCGGAATGCACGGTAGAGCGCCATCGGGTCTTCACTGCCGCCTTTTTCCAGTATGTTTTTCCGGAAAGCCTGCGCGGTTTTCTGGTCAAACACGTCGCCGGTTTCCAGAAACGCTTGAAAGGCGTCGGCGTCGAGCACTTCAGCCCAAATGTAGCTGTAATAACCCGCCGCATAACCGCCGCCGAAAACGTGTGTGAAATACGTGCTGCGGTAACGGGGAATGATGGCATACGTCAGGTCTATTTTGTCCATAGCCTCCTTTTCAAATTGTTCCACATCTTGCAGCTCGGCGGTTTGCAGGGTGTACCAGTTCATGTCGAGGATGGCGGCCGCCAAAAATTCGCACGTGGTAAATCCCTGGTTGAACTTTTTCGACTTTTGTATTTTGTCAATCAGCGCACCGGGAATGACTTCGCCGGAAGCGTAGTGCTTGGCATAAAGCTTCAACACGTCGGGGTGCATCGCCCAGTTCTCGTTGATTTGCGAAGGCAATTCCACGAAATCACGGAGCACGTTGGTGCCCGAAATCGACTGGTATTTGCATTGCGACAGCAGGCCGTGAATGGCGTGCCCCAGCTCATGAAACAGGGTTTCCACTTCGTCAATCGTCAATAGCGAAGGCGTACCGGCCGTGGGTTTGGTGAAATTGCATACATTCACAATCACGGGGCGCACGTCGCCATACTGTTCGCGGATGTTGTTCATCCATGCGCCGGCGCGCTTACTGGCACGCGGGAAATAGTCGGTGTAATAAATGCCGAGTTCGCTGCCGTCGGCGTCCTTCACCAAGTACGCGGTGGCTTCGGGATTGAACTTCGGAAGGGCTACTTCTTCAAAGGTGATACCGTAAAGTTTATTGGCCACCATGAACGCGCCGTCGCGCACATGCTCAAGTTTAAAGTAGGGGCGGATTTGTTCCTCGTCGAGGTCAAATTTTTCTTTCCGCAGTTTTTCGGTGTAATACCACCAGTCCCATGCTTCCACCGGCTCCTTTTGCCCCGATGCTTTGGCTATTTTTTGCAGTTCGGTCAATTCTTTGGCCACCACTTTTTGGGTGGGCTCCCACAGCTTCTTCAGGAAAGCGTTTACCGTTTCCGGATCTTTGGCCATCCGGTTTTCCAGTGTGAAAGAAGCATAGTCGGCGTAGCCGAGCAATTTTGCCTTTTGGTATTCCAGCGAAGCGATTTTCCGGACGGTTTCCTTATTGTTGTAAGCATTGTCGTTATTGCCTTTGTGGGCATATCCCTTCAACATTTTTTCGCGCAATTCGCGTTTGTCGGCATATTGCAGTAAGGGAATACGGCTGGGTGCATGGAGCGTGAATACCCATTTGCCTTCCACCCCCCTGGCCTTGGCTTCTTCGGCAGCCGCCTGTACTACACCGGCCGGAAGGCCCGACAAGTCGGCCTCCTGATCCACTACAATCTGGAAAGCATTATTGTCTTCCAACACGTTTTGTTCGTATTTAACGCCTAAAAGCGACAGCTCTTCGTTGATTTTCCGCAACGTTGCTTTGTCTGCGTCATTCAGGTTTGCGCCGTGGCGGGTGAATGTTTTGTATGTCTTCTCCAGCAAACTCGCGGCTTCCACATCCAAGTGGAGGTCGCCTTTTTGCCCGTACACCGCTTTTACGCGGGCGAATAATTTTTCATTCAAATAAATATCATCCGAGCTTTTCGACAACTTTGGCGAAATTTCCTGAGCAATGGTTTGCCGTTCGGCGTCCGAGTCGGAACTCAGCACGTTGAAGAACACACCGACCACTTTATTTAAGAGCGCGCCGGCATTGTCCATCGCCACGATGGTGTTTTCAAAGGTAGGCGCTTCGGCATTGTTTGCGATTTTTTGAATATCGGCCTGCAACTGTGCAATGCCTTTTTCAAAAGCAGGGCGAAAATGTTCATTTTTTATTTCATCAAAAGGGGGAACACCGTAAGGCGTTTCCCAAGCTGCAAAAAACGGATTGCTATCCGCACATGACATAAAAATTCCGGACATGGAAAG
>JAIRLC010000146.1 GCA_031259645.1 Prevotellaceae bacterium
CAAGGGATGGGGAATGGTGAGCGCCGGCGTATGGATAACGTCGTTGCCGTAAAAAAGAACGTCGATGTCGATAGGACGTGAGGTGTAGGCGCCGGGTGGCGTGGCGCGTGTCCGGCCAAGTTGTTGCTCGATGTGTTGGATAGTGTGTAAAAGTTGTTCGGGGGTGAGGGTAGTTTGTATGTGCAGCGCTTGGTTGATAAACCACGTGGCGCTTTCAAAACCCCAAGGCTCGCTTTCATAATAACCCGATTGCCCCACAACAACGCCGGCCTGCGCAGACAACAAAGCGCGGGCGTCATGCAACATGGCCATCCGGTTTCCCATGTTACTCCCCAATAAAAGAAAAACGTTCATCGTGTTTATTTGAACTGTCGGCAAGTTATGGCTGTTTGTTCAGGAACACCAGCGCATACATTTTCATTTGCTTCACCATGGCCAGCAACCCGTTGGAGCGCGTAGGAGAAAGGTTTTCCTTCAATCCTATTTGGTCAATAAAATCAAGGTTGGCGTCAATAATGGCTTGGGGCGGTTGGCCTGAAAACACACGCACCAGCAGCGATACAATGCCTTTGGTGATAATGGCGTCGCTGTCGGCGGTAAACATTACTTTTCCGTCTTCATAAGTGGCGTCAAGCCACACGCGCGACTGGCAGCCCTGAATGAGATGTGGCCCGGTCTTATTTTTTTCGTCGAAAGGCGGCAACGATTTTCCTAATTCAATAAGATGCTCGTATTTGTCCATCCAGTCTGTGAACAAAGCAAATTCGTCAATAATTTGTTGGGCGAGGTCGGCTATTTGCATCAGCGTAACAGTTGTTTGATTTTTTTTAGGGCATCCACTGCCGTATCAATTTCTTCCGTAGTGTTGTAAAATGAAAAGGAAAAACGGAGCATGCCTTGTACTTTAAAGCGGTGCATGAGCGGGTCTGCGCAGAGATGCCCGGAACGCGCGGCAATGCCCATTTTGTCCAAGAGTTGTGCCGCGTCGGTAGGGTGTATGCCGTCAATATTAAATGACACCAAGCTTGTTTTAGGCGTTGCGGTGCCGTAAATATGCAGCCCGTCAATTTCCTGTAAACGTTGTATGGCGTGGCGTACCAATTTTTCTTCCTGTTTTTTTATGTGTGCCCAACCGAGTTCCTGCACGTAGTCAATCGCTTTCTTTAACCCGCAAACGCCGGTGAAATTAGGCGTTCCCGCTTCAAACTTCAAAGGTAATTCGGCGTAAGCGGTTTGTTCAAACGTCACGGAAGCAATCATTTCACCCCCGCTTTGGTAGGGAGGCATTTCGTTCAACAGTTTTTGCTTGCCATACAGCACGCCGGTGCCCGTAGGACCATAGAGTTTATGTCCGGAAAAAACATAAAAATCACAATGGGTATCCTGTATGTCTATTCCTCCGTGTGCGGCCCCCTGTGCGCCATCCACGAGTACAGGCACGCCGTAGGCGTGGGCAGTGGCCACAATATCATTGATAGGATTTACGACGCCAAGCACATTAGAGGCTTGTGCGATGCAAAGCAATTTGGTTTTTTTCGACAAGCATTGGTGTAATTTTTCGATCGATAAACTGCCGTCGTCATTTATCGGCAATACTTTTAGTGCGGCGCCTTTGCGTTCGCACAATATTTGCCAGGGCACAATGTTGGAATGGTGTTCGGCTTCGGTGAGCACAATTTCATCATTGGCGTGCACAAAACGTTCGCCGAAAGAAAACGCCACAGTGTTGATGGCAGCAGTCGTTCCTGCTGTAAAAATAATTTCCTCTGTAGAGGGCGCATTAAGGAATGTCCTCACCGTTTCACGTGCTTCTTCATAACGTTCGGTACAAATATTTCCGAGGTAGTGAAAAGCACGGTGGATATTCCCGTTTGTAAGGCTATTCATCTCATTTACAACAGCCGTTACAGGGGCCGGCTTTTGTGTAGTGGCTGCATTATCAAAATAAATGAGCAGCTTCCCATATACCTCTTGCGCTAAGGCGGGAAAATCTTTGCGTATCGTCCGGGTTGTAAACATAAAGGCAAACTTAGTTAAAAATTTTTAAAAAATCAAAAAAGTAAGTACCTTTGTAAATTAGGGTTAATTGTAAATTTATATGTATGAATATGTAAAAGGAGTTGTCGCGGAACTCACGCCGACATACGTGGTGATAGAAACCGGTGGCGTGGGGTATGCGGTCAATATATCGTTACAGACTTACAGCAGTGTGGGGAGTTTGAAAGAAGTACAACTGTGGGTACACCATATTGTACGCGAAGATGCGGAGTTGCTGTTTGGTTTTTTTGAAAAAGAAGAACGGGAAATATTCCGCTTGTTGATAGGCGTTTCGGGTATCGGGCCTAACACGGCGCGCATGATTCTTTCCTCGTTAGCTTCGGGCGAATTGCGTACGGCGATTATGCAGGACGACATACGGAAATTGCAAAGCATTAAAGGAATAGGCATGAAAACCGCACAACGGTTAGTGGTGGAGCTGAAAGACAAAATAATAAAAACGGTTGATGTAACAACTATTCCGGGCGGCGCTTCCGTAGCCGGGCTGCATGAAGAAGCCTTGTCGGCCTTGGTGATGCTGGGGTTTGCAAAAGCGCCTGCCGATAAGGTATTGACCGGTTTGCTGCGTGAAAAGCAGCAAATTGCCTTGGAAGATCTCATTAAAGCAGCATTGAAACAATTGTAGTGCATCGTTTATTTCTACATATTATTTTGGTTTTTCTTTGCGGGTTTGCATCAACGGTGAGAGCGCAAGAGCCTGCTTTGGATGCGGAGTCGTCGCCGGCAACGCTTCTTTCGGATAAACCGGTTATAGTATATGATCCGATAGCGAATAATTACCTTTACTATTACAGTTTTGATACGCGCAAAGTCATGCCGTATAAAGTGATTTCGGCGGAAGAATACCGGCGCGAACAATTTCTGAATTTGCTGCGGCGCGGCTGGATTAACCAGAATAACGCACAGGCGGCCGGAGGATTATCGGGCGGGCAGTTGCCCACCACCTTTAACATAAGAAGCAATGTATTTAAAAAAGTTTTCGGAAGTAATGAAATTACAATTAACCCGCAGGGAAATGTTGATCTGACTTTTGCCATAAATCATACGTACACCGATAATCCGGTTATCCCTGAGCGGTATCGTGGAACCACGAATTTTGATTTCAACACGAAGATGCAGTTTAACATCGACGGGTCTATCGGCGACCGCCTGAAGTTGAATTTCAATTACAATACGGAAGCTACGTTTGATTTTGAAACCAACCTGAAACTTGAATATACCGGCGACGAAGATGATATCCTTCAGAAAATAGAAGCGGGGAACGTGTCGCTTCCGCTCGACGGCACGTTGATTACAGGTAGCCAAAGCCTGTTTGGGATTAAGACCGGTTTAAAGTTTGGAAATCTTTTTGTGACGAGCATTTTTTCGCGTCAGGACGCCGAATCGAAATCGGTGGAACTGCGCGGCGGCGGGCAAACGAGCATATTCGAAATTGAAGCGGACCA
Source organism: Prevotellaceae bacterium (assembly GCA_031259645.1). GTDB lineage: Bacteria > Bacteroidota > Bacteroidia > Bacteroidales > UBA932 > JAIRLC01. The sequence continues at coordinate 3,504 of JAIRLC010000146.1, forward strand.
ATATGACGCCAACCGCCATTTTTTCCTTGCGCAATATTTTCGCGATAACTACGACCGGCACCTGAGCAATTTGCCGCTTATCCTGTCGGGCATCAACATCAAGCGGGTGGAGGTGTGGATTACCAATAAAAGCGCGCGCTTCGAGGGTTCCCGGAATATCGTAGCCTTCATGGATTTGGCGGAAGGTGACAGGATTCATAATCCTTCGTTCGCAAAGAAACCAAGCCGGTTCCCCGATGATTCTTTAAGTAATGATTTGTTGCAGAAAATTGATGTGAATCAATTGCGGGAAACGGGAAATATTACAAATTATTTAAGTGGACAGGGACTGCGGAACGGCGAGGATTTTGAAAAATTAGATAACGCCCGCCGGCTGAATGAGAATGAGTATAAGGTAAACACCCAGTTGGGTTATATTTCGCTCAACCAGACATTGAATAATGACGAGGTGCTGGCTGTGGCGTTTGAATATGAAGCTACCGGAGTAACTTATAAGGTGGGCGAATTTTCGACGGAGGGTATTATTGCGCCGAATACATTAGTGATGAAATTGCTGAAAGGAACGTCGCTGACGCCGAAGCTGCCGACATGGAAACTGATGATGAAAAACGTGTATTCGCTCAATGATTACAGCGTCAGTGCGAAAGATTTTCAGATGGACATCATGTATGAGAACAGCGAAGTGGGCACGACTGTGCCTTATTTATCGGAAGGCGCGGTGGCGCAGAAACCTTTGCTGCGCGTGTTGAATTTGGATAATTTAAATTCGCAACAGGATGCGTTTCCCGACGGGCAGTTCGACTTTGTGGAAGGAATTACGGTGTTGTCCGACAGGGGAAAAATTATCTTTCCGGTGTTGGAGCCATTTGGTGATTATTTGGAAAAACAGATTGGCAACCCTGCCATCGCGGCGAAATATGTATTTAAAGAATTGTATGATTCGTCGCTGGTAAAAGCGCAGAGCATGGCTGATAAAAACCGGTTTAAGCTGGTGGGAAGTTACCTGTCGGAAGGCGGCTCGGAAATCCGGTTGAATGCCACAAATATTCCGCAAGGCTCGGTGGTGGTGACGGCCGGCGGTATTCAACTGCAGGAAAATATCGACTATGAAGTCAATTACATGCTGGGCACGGTGCGCATCCTCAATCAAGCCTACTTGGAATCCGGCACACCGATTAAGGTGACGTTGGAAAACCGTGAGTTGTTCAATTTGCAAACAAAAACGTTAATAGGCACCCACCTGAAATATAAATTCAGTGATAACTTCTATGTGGGCGCCACCATATTGAATCTTAGTGAACGCTCGCTTACACAAAAAGTAAATTGGGGCGACGAGCCTGTGTCAAATACGATATGGGGGATCAACACAGCGTTCACCACCGAAGTGCCGCTCCTGACAAGGTTGGTAGATGCGTTGCCCATTTTGCAGACCAAGGAAAAGTCGTCGATTTCCGTGGACGCCGAATTTGCACAGTTCCTTCCGGGACATTCGAGCGCTATCGGCGCTTCGGGCGGGACGGTGTTTATTGATGATTTTGAAAACAGCGAATCCTATTTGGATTTGCGGAATATAAATTCGTGGGTGCTTGCCAGTACACCGCAGGGACAAGAGCGGTTGTTTCCCAATTGGAATACATCGGACACCTTGTCGTATGGCTATGACCGTGCGCGTTTCTCGTGGTTTACGATTTATCCCGAATTTTTGCGCAACTCGGCTTACACGCCGGGTTACATTAAGAATAATCCGGCAAAATATCAGGAAGACCACTTTGTGCGCGAGATCCCAATCATTGAGGTGTTTCCCGAACAGGAGCAGGTAGTGGGCGCGCCGACCAACATTCCGGTGATGAACGTGACTTATTATCCTGATGAAAGAGGGCCTTATAACTACACCAATGCCTTGACTTCAGACGGAAAACTTACCAGTCCCGAAACACGCTGGGGCGGCATCATGCGCGCTTTGCCGGTTACCGATTTTGAAACGGCGAATTATGACTACATTGAATTTTGGGTGATGGACCCATTTGTCTATGAACCCAACGCGAAAGGCGGAAAGTTGTATTTTAATCTGGGTAATTTGTCGGAAGATGTTTTGAAAGACGGCTTGAAATCGTTTGAAAACGGCTTGCCGTCGTTTGAAGATACGGATCGCTATACGACTACCGTATGGGGCCGCGTGCCGAAAGCGCAGGCGCTGACGCAAACCTTCGATAATAATTATACTGCGCGTTTGTATCAGGATGTGGGGTATGATGGCTTGGATAATCTACATGAGGCGGAACATTACAAAATAAAGGATTATCTTAATCAAATCACCGGAAAGGTGCTTGCCGATGCGTTTAACCGCATAAAGGAAGACCCGGCCGGCGACGATTATAAATATTACCTCGATGCCGACTATGATAGAACAGAGGCGACCATTCTCGACCGGTATAAATATTACAACAACCCCGACGGCAATTCACGTCCCACAGAACAAACCGGCGGCGATAATACCATGGGCACCACTATCCCCGACATGGAAGACATAAATCGTGACTATACGATGAATGAGTCGGAGAACTATTACCAGTATGAAATAAACCTTACGCCCGGTGCGATGCGGATAGGCGAGAACTATATTGCCGACACGCGGGAAGTGTCGGTTAATTTTAAAAATAACGGCTCCTCTAAAGTCCGTTGGTATCAATTTAAAATTCCGATTAGTGAAGGGCGTGCATTCGGCGCCATTCAGGACTTTAAATCCATCCGTTTTGTCCGGATGTTTATGCGTGGATTTACCGACACCACCGTCCTGCGGTTTGC
>JAIRLC010000012.1 GCA_031259645.1 Prevotellaceae bacterium
TTAGCGCCAAGGCTGCGGGCTTTTTCTTCCCATTCTTTTATATCCTTGTATGTTTCACGAGGATCAAGAATACCGTCCGACACATTATTCAACTTTTTCGGCGCCGTAAGGTTGAGAATAGGAATTTTTACCGTTTCGGCTTTTTCAATAGAGCCGTCAATAATCGCGTCGATAATGGCGCGGGTATCTTTAATGGAAATGCGTTTGCCCGTGCCGTTCCAACCGGTGTTCACCAAATAAGCTTTCGCACCGTGTTCCTTCATTTTTTTCGATAAGGTAGAAGCATACACCGTGGGGTGCAAGGTCAGGAACGCTTCACCGAAAGCGGGTGAAAACGAAGGCAGCGGCTCGGTGATACCCCGTTCGGTACCTGCCAGTTTTGAAGTGTAGCCACACAGGAAGTGATATTGCGCCTGGGCGTCATCCAAAATAGATACGGGAGGCAACACGCCAAAGGCGTCGGCCGAAAGGTAAATAATCTTGCTGGCATGTCCCGCTTTCGAGGGCAATACGATTTTATTGATAAAATAGATCGGATAAGAAACGCGGGTGTTTTCCGTCACAGAGCCGTCGGCGAAATCAATAGCGCCATCTTGACGCACCGTTACGTTTTCGAGCAAAGCGTCGCGACGGATAGCGCGCCAGATGTCGGGTTCGTTTTCTTCGCTCAGGTTAATGGTTTTGGCATAGCAGCCGCCCTCGTAGTTAAACACGCCGTTGTCGTCCCATCCGTGTTCGTCGTCACCGATCAGGTAACGTTTCGGATCGGCCGACAGGGTGGTTTTCCCGGTACCCGACAAGCCGAAGAATACGGCCACATCGCCTTTTTCGCCCACATTGGCCGAACAGTGCATCGAGGCCATTCCCTTTTGCGGCAGGTAATAATTCATCATGGAGAACATACCTTTTTTCATTTCGCCGCCATACCACGTGCCGCCAATGATCTGCATCTTTTCGGTAAGATTGAACAACACGAACACTTCCGAATTTAAACCATGTTCTTTCCATTTCGGATTGGTGCATTTTGAGCCGTTCATTACCACGAAATCGGGCTCTCCGTAATTGGCCAGTTCGTAATGCGACGGACGGATGAACATGTTCGTCACAAAGTGCGCTTGCCACGCCACTTCCATGATAAAACGCACTTTCATGCGCGTATCCTTGTTCGTGCCGCAAAAAGTATCGACCACATAAAGCCGGTTTTTATTCGACAGTTGATTTTGCACCAAACCCTTCAACTCATCCCACACCGCGCCGGTTACAGGACGGTTAATCGTTCCGTCCCACCAAATGGTGTTTTCCGATACGGCGTCTTTCACGATATAACGGTCTTTAGGCGACCGGCCGGTAAATACGCCCGTTTTTACGGCTACTGCACCGGTATTGGTCAATTCGCCTTTTTCAAACCCTTCATTCCGGGAATCAACTTCATCTTTAAATAACTGTTCATACGATGGATTGTGTATTACCTCTTTTACTCCGGCAATACCATACTTGCTTAAATCGAGATTTGACATATTTTTTCTCCTGTTTATAAATTTAAAGGCACAAAGATAATATTTTTTTTTAACTTTGTACATTTCTATCTGTACGTGTTTGAGCTTATTTCGTAAAATACTTCAACAATACTGGGGCTATAATGACTTCAGACCTTTGCAGGAACAAATTGTGGACGAGGTGTATCACGGCCGGGATACGTTAGCGCTCATGCCCACCGGCGGGGGAAAATCCATCACGTTTCAAGTCCCTGCTTTGGCAAAAGAAGGTATTTGCTTAGTGGTCACACCGTTAATCGCACTCATGAAAGATCAGGTCGAAAACCTGAAACAGCGCGGCATCAAGGCTTTGGCCATATATTCGGGCATGACCGCACACGAAATGGACGTAGCGTTCGACAATGCCATTCATGGCAATTATAAATTCCTCTACCTCTCGCCCGAACGGCTGGGAACGGAGCTTTTCCGCGTACGGGTACAAAAAATGAACGTCAATCTGCTTACCGTCGACGAGGCGCATTGTATCTCACAATGGGGATACGATTTCCGCCCCTCCTACCTGCAAATTGCCGAAACCCGCCCACTTATTCCCGGTGTGCCTGTGCTGGCCGTTACCGCCACAGCCACCCCACAAGTGGCGCAGGATATTATGGAGAAATTGCATTTCAGGGAAAAAAATCTGCTGCAGAAAAGTTTTGCACGTAAAAACCTGATATACGTGGTACGGCAAACGGAAGATAAGCTCAAGATGTTGCTGAAAATATGCCACACCATTCCCGGCTCAGGCATTATATATGTACGCAACCGCAAATCCACGAAAGATTTAGCGGAATTGCTGCTGAAACACCACATCAGCGCCGACTATTATCATGCAGGGCTAAGCGCCGAAATACGCAATAAGAAACAAGACGGATGGAAACGGGGAAATATACGGATAATGGTATGTACCAACGCTTTCGGCATGGGGATAGATAAACCCAACGTGCGCGTGGTCATTCACATGGAACTGCCCGAAAGCATTGAGGCTTATTTTCAGGAAGCCGGGCGCGGCGGACGTGATGAGAAAACCGCCTACGCGGTGCTGCTCTACAACGAATCGGACAGATTGAAGATGATCCAACGCTTCCAGATTGCCTTTCCGCCTATTGAAACCATCAAAAAAATATACCAGGATATTTATTCTTATTATCAATTGCCTCATGAAGCGGGAAAAGGCACTGTTCACAATTTCAGCCTTATAGACTTTTCAAACCGGTACGGGATTCATTCGCTTACCGCTTATAATGCGCTGCAATGCCTGCAACGTGAAGGGTACTTCGAAATTACTGATGAGTTGGATAATCCCACCCGCATTATGCTTCTGGCAAACCGCGACGATTTATATAAAATACAGGTAGCTAACGCCGTACTCGACCAGTTCATCAAGACACTTTTACGCCTTTACAGCGGTCTTTTCTCAAATTACGTAAATATTGACGAACAGCACGTTGCAAGAACGAAGGGTATAACGGAAGAAGAAGTGGCAAACTTTTTGTTACGTCTTTCAAAAATGCGCGTTATCGAGTATATACCCAAAAAGCGCACTCCCTTGATTATCTTTAGCGAAGAACGTTTGCATGAAAAAAATTTATATATTTCGCCTGAAAATTATCAAATGCGCAAACAACGATATGAACAGCGCATGAACGCCATGTTGCAATATGCGACTTTAACCACGCGATGCCGCAGCCAGCAATTGCTCGACTATTTCGGAGAAACCGACAGCTATTGTTGCAAACGATGCGACGTATGTGTCTCCCGCAACGAACTCGACCTGAGCCGGTATGAATTTGATCTGCTTCTTGAGCAAATAAAAAAAATAACCCGTGAAAATAATTACACCATCGAACAATGCATTGATAGCCTGAAAGGAAACAGCGAAAAGGCTTTAAAAGTATTACGGTGGTTAATGGAAAACAAAAAAATAGATGAGACGAATGATGGTACAATCCGATGGCATGACTAAAAAAATTATCTTTTTTGAAGGAAAGACTATTGTGGTGGACAACGCCGAAAAATGCGCCAATGCAATAGCTTATTTGTCACAACAAAAAATATTGGGATTCGACACCGAGACACGACCCGCTTTCAACCGTATAGAAAGCCAAACCCGGAAAGTGGCCTTATTACAACTCTCCGACGATAAGTGCGCCTACCTTTTCCGACTAAACAAAATCGGTCTTCCCGAAAGTATATGTAACCTGCTCGCCGACCCCAAGGTGATTAAAATAGGCGCCGCAATCCATGACGATATCAAGACCCTGCAACGCCTTACGCCGTTTTTGCCCCAATCATTCATCGACATCCAAAAGGTGGTGGAACAATACGGGATTGTACAATATAAAGCGCTTAAAACGCTCAGCGAGCTCATCCTCAATGCCACGATTTCAAAAAGTCAACGCCTGTCGAACTGGGAACGCCCCGACCTCTCCGACGCCCAACAGCGCTACGCCGCCACCGACGCATGGATTTGCCGGGAAATATACCTCAAACTACAAGACATGAATGAGATACCGAACTATACGAAATAATTATAACTAATAAGTTACTTAATATAATTTAAATGTTATTAAACCAAATAGAAGATTATCAGGTAATTTTGGCGTCCAGCTCCCCGCGGCGAAAAGAGTTATTAAAAGGAATGGGTATCAATTATTCCGTAGAATTGGGGCAAGAGGTGGACGAAACGTATCCGCCGGACCTCCCGCCCGCCAAAATACCCGAATTTCTGGCCAGGTTGAAATCACAGGCATTTCCCCGCAACCTGTCGGACAACGAGCTGCTACTCACCGCCGATACGATTGTAGCCTGCAAGGGGCAGGTATTGGGCAAGCCGATTGACGCCAGCGACGCCGCCCGCATGTTGCAAACCCTTTCCGGCAACCGGCATGAAGTGCTTACAGGAATCTGCCTGCGCACCCGTCACCATGAAAAATGTTTCACAGCCTGCTCAGCCGTCACGTTCCGCCACCTGTCGCCTGCTGAAATTTCATATTATGTGGATACTTACAAACCTTTCGACAAAGCGGGGGCTTACGGCGCACAGGAATGGATTGGATACATTGGCATTGAGCACATTGAAGGCTCTTACTTTAATGTCATGGGATTACCCACACAACGGCTATATGTAGAATTGAGTGAATTTTTGGCGGAAATCAAAAACCGTGCAGACCTCACCGCCGGAACAAATCATAACTTACCATGATGGAGCCGCGTAGCGGGTGCATGGTATAATCAAAATAATCCACCTCGGCTTTAAAAATGTCAAAGGGGCTGAAATTCAAGTGCAAACCCGCATTGAGGCGTGAAAACACCGCAAATTCATAGCCCAGCAACACACCGAAATCCCAACCGCGGAGGTCGCTGGAGAAGTTACTCCGGATATTGTCGGAGGGCCGCACTTCCGCATGTACGTTATCCGGCTTGTCGCTGGTAAACCCTTTCACAGCCGTGGTTTCAAATTTTCCGCTTACTTTGTAGGCGCCATACAATCCCATGAGCAGTTTGTTGCGTGGTGAAATGGTGTATTCGGCATATACCGGAAATTCGGCATACGCAAAAGCCATCTCAACGAGAGAAACGCCAGTGAAATATTTGACATCCAACGCTCCATTCTTCACTTCCTTAATACGCTGGTTTTTCACACGGGCTTTGGCCGTAATGCCCGACGAGGCATAATTCAGCCCCACGTATGCCCACCAGTGATCCGACAAGCGCTTGCCCAGCCGGGCAGCCAGACGCGGATACACCTTAACCTGTGCGTTCACTGCACCGTCGTCGCCCGACAAGGCCGACATGGGAATGGGAATAGCCCCTCCGGCCTGCAACCCCAGTTGTCCGGAGACTTTCCATTCGTGAGCCTTATCCTGTAAAACAGACTGTTTTTCCGCCTTCTGCGCCACCAAAGAGAAGCCCGGAAACAAGGCACACAAGCCTATAATAATTGTCTTTTTCATCATTTAGTCATACAGCAGTTCGAAATTATCCACGGTCAATACACTGCCATCGGCGCCGCGGAATGACGCCCCATCCTTGCTTGACGCAAAATCCACGATGATGTGCGTAACCTGCAAAGTGGAATGATGATACGTCACCGGCACTTCCATGCGTGTCCAATTCGACACAGGGCTTATAAGGCGTTCCCCCTCGCCCACTACCTCGCGGGTTATCGCTTCATATTCTTCTTGTGTAACAGGCGTGTAGTTATACAGCACTTTGCCTGCGCTATTCGTCCAGTGTTCAAGGCGCACACGGCAGCTTCCCTGGTCATTGCCGGAAGTTTCCACCGGCATTTTGGTTTCGGGGTCTTGCATATAGTAGGGACGTCCGGCCGTATATTTTCCAGAGAACACCGCTTTTACAGGCCGCAGCAAAAACGGGCGTCCCATTTTCGTCATCCGCACCGGGTCATCAAGATAGGCAAGATTTAATTTGAAGAATCCGGTAAAAAGACCGGCAGCGCCCAGTTTCCTGATGCCCACCACATCTTTTATATTGGTATGTAACTGTGCGGCATAATCGCCGGCGCCACCGCGTTCTCCAGCCACTTTCGTGGTTTCAAAGCCCGCCAGGGGGTCGTTGGTGGTGCACCAGAACAGTTCCGCCGCGCCACGCCCGATTTGCTCCTTTGTTTCATTGGGCGATGACCATGCGTGAAACCAGTCGTCGAACCCGCTGTTGGGCAACTGCGGCGCCACGTCCAAGCGTACCGTCCAATCAAGTTCCTCTCCGTCATACATAACAGTGAGTGTATGCACATCGCCGGCTGTTTGAAATTCCAAACCGGCGCCGGGCGCATAATCTTTGAACGAGGCGCCCTCAAACAACGTGATAGCAGGGGTTACCGTTAGCGGAAACGCATCGCGTGCGAGCAGCAGCGTAATCGTTTTATCACAAAAATTCAACACGCCAACAGGCGGCACTCCGGCATGCGCAGGCGCGAAATCCTGTACTTCAAAATGAAAGATAGACAACTCACTTTGCCGCTCTTCCAACTTTACCGTATAGGTCACAGGCACGCCGCTTTTGGTAATCAGCGAAATTTCACGGAAAGCTGAATTGACCTCAAAAACCAGCGCTGAAGGGTCGTCACCGGCGTCAATCAACACATCAACCACGTTGCCCGCTGTAGCATAAGAAGCCTCAACAGTAATAATGCCGGGACAAGACGGTGCGTTATTCTTATAAGGAATGGTTATTGTGCGGCCAGTAATCACCGGGGATTCTGCCCGAATGCCCTCGGGGCGGCACGACATCACGTGAAAAGAAGTTATGGAAGCCTCATCGCTCATTCCGTCAATGTCGGCACAACCGGAAAGCGCAATTGCAAAGAAAAGCAATGCTATGTATTTACTTCCCTGAATCATAGTGCCCGGAACAGGAATTAAGAGACAGATATGTAAAACTTTTTTAATTATATTCATAAAACAATTTTCACATTTATTTTTAGCATTTTAGCCATGCCCTTAATTTGTAAAACTTTTTTTATATATTTGCATAAATAACCTTTTTTATTACCCTTTTTATTACCCTTTTCTGCGTGTTCCTACCCGGAACACAAACACAAAATACTTTTTATTAACTCTCTTATTACCTCAACAATGGCAACTGTAAAATTCTTTATCAGACACAAAGATAAGAAAAAAAGTGCAATCCGCGCAATTGTTTCATTTTTCGGCTCACAATATCCAATTGCCATCGGCGTGTCAGCCCGACCTCGTTTTTGGAACCAGCAGAAATGTCGGTGTCGGACGGACAGAGAATACCCCGAAGCAAGGCATATCAACGAACGACTGGACGAATGGGAAAAACTACTGAAAGAAGTAGCAAAAAGATACGAAATTAAGATTATCACACCTGCAATATCCGATTTCAGAGAGGCAATAGACCACGCATTGGAAGTACGAAGTGGCAATACGGACGGTAAAAAAACATCCTATTTACTCGAATTTGCAGAAAATTATAGAAAAAATTGCAGTAAAAGCGTTCAGACTAAAAAACATTATGGAGTGGCCATTGAGCACC
>JAIRLC010000189.1 GCA_031259645.1 Prevotellaceae bacterium
GCTTTGATGTGCGCCGGCGTGGTGCCACAGCATCCGCCGATGATATTGATCATGCCTTTTTTCAACGATTCGGACACTGCTGCGGCCATGGTTTCGGCCGTTTCGTCGTATTGCCCGAATTGGTTCGGCAGGCCGGCGTTGGGGTACATGCTGATGCGGCACGACGCGACTTTCGCCAGGGCTTCCACATACGACTGCATTTGCGTGGCGCCGAACGAGCAGTTCAGTCCGATGCTGAAAGGCTGCGCATGCTTGACGGAATAGTAAAAGGCCTCTATGGTTTGTCCCGACAGGGTGCGCCCGCTTTCGGAAAGCGTTACTGAAATCATGACCGGCAGGCGCGCGCCGCGCCGTTCAAATTCCGTTTCGATGGCGAACAGGGCGGCTTTCGCGTTAAGCGTGTCGAATATGGTTTCGATGAGCAGCGCGTCCACGCCGCCGTCTAAGAGCCCTCTCACTTGTTGTGTGTAGGCGTCCACCAGCCGGGCGAACGTGATGGCGCGAAATCCGGGGTTTTGCACGTCGGGCGACATGGAAGCCGCCTTGGACGTGGGGCCTATCGAGCCCGCCACGAAGCGCGGCCGCGCCGGGTTCCGCTCCGTGTGCTGCGTGGCGGCGGCGCGCGCCAGTTGCGCCGCCGCCACGTTCAGTTCATACGCCAGCGGCTCCATTTTATAATCGGCCAGCGAAATTTCGTTGGCGTTGAATGTATTGGTTTCGATGATGTCGGCGCCGGCGGCAAGGTATTCCTCGTGGATGGCTTTAATCACGTCGGGGCGGGTGAGCGAGAGCAGGTCGTTGTGGCCTTTCAGCGGAACGGCCGATGCGGAGAAGCGCTGTCCGCGGTAGTCGTCTTCCGACAGGCCGTAGCGTTGTATCATGGTGCCCATGGCGCCGTCGAGTACCAGGATGCGTTGTTGGGCTATTTGTTCCAGCAGGCTGTTGTTCATCAAATGATAATAAAATTGAGGCAAAGGTACATATTTATTTCCAAAGAGGCTCTTGTCGCCAATTATTGAAAAATCCTATTTTGTAGATTGGGATGTCAGGGTTGTTACCGAATAGCGAAAGCAATTTATTTTTGATTTCATTGTTCGGATTTATGGCATTACAGAGATAAACCATTGTAGATATTACTACGAATGGTTTCTTTTCCTGCACTGGTGTTATGTCGTACTGCAACCATTGGTTTCGTGGATTTTTTGGCGCGGCAGGGCGTTTCAAAATGTCTCGCCCGAAAATTCGGGAATGATGGGCAATTACGTTACGCACGTAAGAAATTGCGGCGAGCCAACTTGACAAATCGCTTATTGAATTTAATCCAAATTCGTGGGTAATACGCGCTTTTTCCCACAGCTGTGGTTTCAAGTTACTGTATATTTTTGAAAGTGTGCCGAAAGTTGTCACTTCAAGAATGAGCCAAACATCGGGATTATTGTTGGGGTGTTTTTGTCGAAATTCTTTTGCGAAATTTTCGCCACTTCTTGCAAATTCGGTTTGCAACTCGGTCACACAATCTCGATGTTTAGTTTTATCCATCATGAGGTTTTCGTCCAAGTACCAAAGTCCCCCATAGGCTTGCGATAAATGATAAATCAGTTTGGCTCGCAAGGCAATTTCGATAAATTCAATGGCGTCAAAGAGTATCAATCGTAATTGACGGTCAAAATTGTAACGAGCGATAATATCTTCAAAATAAGAATTGGGGGCAAAAATATGACTCGTGCGGTCGGTTTGCATATCCCACCAGTAGCCTTTCAAACGGAAGTAGCTGATATGGCCTAAGTAGAAAGCCGCTTTTTGTTCGTCTTTCATCAACATTCCCCTTGATTTGAGTAAGGTTATCTGTTCTGCAATCGTTCTGGAGTCTTTATTCGTGGCCATTAGCGTAAAAATAACCCGCCGGCAGTTCTAATGGGTTGCACAACGGGTGTTGTTATCTTTAACAGGGCAAAGCCCAATGTTATCAACTTTGTAAGCGCAAAGGTATATAATTATTTTCATAAAAAAAAGTTTTTGGATAACTTAAGCACAAAATAGCCTCATCGCCTGCAGGGCACTTGTCTGGCGTTGCTTTGGAGTGGGAATGCGTTTACCTGCTTGTTGATTGTTCCATGCGATTTGCGTTTTTAAGATGATTAATAAAAAGACGCAAGGTAGCATGCCGGCAAGTCTCCTGCAATACCAATAATGTGGTATTTTTTCTAACGCATACTTATTTTTCTTAATTCTTCTAATTTATTCACAAATTAGAGCTATCTTTGTCGCACCACTCATTTACATTGAAAGATAATACTAACACCTTTGTGAAAATAAAAAAATACAAAAGTGGCGGAGAAATAAGAACGCCTGATAATTTCAAACAAAACAAACAAGAACAAGGTAAAAATATAAAAGCTTATACTTTTCTTGCGAAAGAGTATGGTTATAAATATGAACTTTTAAGTATTAAAAATGAACACGGTGTCAAGAACCCTGATGCATTGAATTTAGTTACGAATGAATTCTCGGATGCAAAAATATCAATTACTGAAAACGGGAAAAACGCTATTCAAAACAGTATCAAGGAAGCGGCAAAACAATTTGTTTCAGAGGTATTTATTTATACTGAAAAAGAATATAAAATGTATGATATATGGCTTGGAATCAAAGCAGCTTTACAAAAAGGCAGAGCCAAAGTAATCAAAACAATAATAATCAAGATGCTTGACGGGAAAGTTAAAATATATGATGCTGATAAACTTCGCAAAGTATTTAACAAATCAAAAGGGAAAATAACCTAAGCTATTTTCCCTTTTTAGGGGGGGTGACGTACTGACGTCTCCCCAAATTATAGTACAAATATAATACTTTTTTTGTAATCAAAAAAAATATGCCATTTAACCCTATCCGGACGAGGG
>JAIRLC010000019.1 GCA_031259645.1 Prevotellaceae bacterium
CGCTGCGTCATGGATTAAAAAAATGTAAAACTATGACCGAAAAAGTAGTGCATACGCGTGCGCTGCCGCTGCTGCATACCCGCTGACGAATGGGGCTGAGCGTCAAATATGTTAATGTAACTAATTTTTAATGTGATTAATTGGCAAACAACAACAATAAATAAATTGGATTGAAAAAATCGTTTCCCTGCAAATCCTGTGTCTTCCTCGTGAAAAGGCAATCTTGCAACCTGAAACGGGACTAAGGTTGTTCAAAAAATTTTGGACGACCTTTTTTCGTTTCGCGCGGAACACCGTCATCATCCATCATCCTAAATCCCCGTGTAAGTGTGCGGCGATAAGGCCAGCAGCTCTTTTTTTACGGCCTCGCTCACGTTCAGTGTGTCGATAAATTGATGGATGCTTTCCTGTGTAATGTGGCTGTTGGTGCGCGTAAGCGCTTTCAGCGCTTCGTAGGCGTCAGGGTAGCCTTCGCGGCGCAGGATGGTTTGAATACCTTCCGCCACTACCACCCAATTATTCTCCAAGTCTTTGTCAATGGCTGTTTGATTGAGGAGGAGTTTGCCGATGCCTTTTTCTATAGATTTAAGCGCAATAACACTGTGTGCTATGGGAACGCCAATGTTGCGCAGTACGGTAGAATCGGTGAGGTCGCGTTGCAAGCGCGACACAGGCAGCTTGGCAGAAAAATATTCATACAGTGCATTGGCGATTCCGATATTCCCTTCCGCATTTTCAAAATCAATGGGATTTACCTTGTGGGGCATAGCCGAAGAGCCCACTTCACCCGGTTTTATTTTTTGTTTGAAATATTCCATGGAAATATACGTCCACATATCGCGACAGAAATCGAGCAGGATGGTGTTGATGCGCTTTAGCCCGTCGAACAAGGCCGACATGTTGTCGTAATGCTCAATTTGCGTCGTATAATGCAGCCGTTGCAAATGCAGAGAATGTATAAACCGGTCGGCGAAATTTTTCCAGTCAATGGCCGGATATGCGGCTGCGTGGGCGTTGAAATTACCTGTGGCGCCGCCGAATTTAGCCGAAAAAGGAACCTGCCTCACCAATTCGATTTGCCGGGTCAGGCGTTCTACGAATACCATGATTTCTTTTCCCAAACGGGTAGGGGAGGCCGGCTGGCCGTGCGTATGCGCCAACATAGCGATCGCCGCCCATTCCTGCGACAATTGTTTTAATGTATTTACAAGATGATCCAACAAGGGAAAATACGTAGTCTCCAAAGCATCTTTCAAACTGCGCGGAATGGCTGTGTTGTTAATGTCCTGAGAGGTTAATCCGAAATGAATAAATTCACGAAAAGAATGCCATCCCTGTTCGTCGAAAAATTTTTTAATAAAATATTCTACCGCTTTCACATCATGATTGGTCGTGCGTTCAATGGTTTTTATTTCATCGGCTTGTTGTACGGTAAAATCTTCATAAAGTTTCCGGAGTTTATCTTTATGGCAAAAGTCCTTTAGCGAAGGAATGGGCAACCCGCAAAGGGCAATAAAGTATTCCACTTCAACCATTACTCGGTAACGGATCAGCGCAAACTCCGAAAAATAATCCGATAATCCTTCTACTTGTTGCCTGTAGCGGCCGTCGATAGGAGAATTGGCGGTAAGGGATGAAAGTTGCATAAACGTCGTATGTTTAGTTCTACAAAAATACGAAAAAATATTCATATTATTTATGATGTCGGTCTTTTTTTATATCTTTGTAAGATTTTGATATGGTAACTTTACTGCACACAATAAATACCCCTGGGGATCTGCGGAAACTAAAACTTTCGGAATTGCCCGAAGTGTGCGCCGAGTTGCGTAATTGTATCATTGATACTTGTGCTGAAAATCCGGGACACATCGGTGCCAGTTTAGGTGTGGTGGAGCTTACGGCAGCCTTGCATTATGTGTTTGATACGCCTCACGACAAACTGATTTGGGACGTGGGTCATCAGGCTTATGCCCACAAAATATTGACCGGCCGGCGCGAAGTGTTTCATACGAATCGTAAATACAATGGGATTAGTGGTTTTCCGCGGCGTAGCGAAAGTGCGTATGACCCATACGGCGGCGGACATTCGTCGGTGTCGATTTCAGCGGCGCTGGGCATGGCCACAGCAGCCAAAATACAAGGGATAAAACAGCAAACGGTTGCCATAATTGGCGACGGTGCATTAACCGGAGGATTGGCTTTTGAAGGTTTAAACAATGCCGGTGCGATGCAGTCGAACCTTTTGGTGGTGCTGAACGACAACAATATCTCCATTGATGAAAATGTGGGCGCGTTGCACCATTATCTGATGAAACTCACGCTGTCGGCACGGTACAACCGCTTCAAGACAAAAGTGTGGAATGTGTTGGGGCAAAACGCTGTGCGCCGCGCCATCAGGAGCATTTCCGCCACCGTAAAACAGGTGGTTTTTAAACGGAGTAATCTTTTTGAAGCTATGGGTTTCCGCTATTTCGGACCTGTTGACGGATATGATCTTCCTTATTTGGTGTCGGTGCTCAAATCGTTGAAAGAAATTGACGGGCCTAAACTTTTGCATGTGGTGACTACGAAAGGAAAGGGCTACAAACCGGCTGAGGAAAACCAGACCGATTGGCATGCGCCGGGATTGTTTGATAAAAACACAGGGCAGCGGATTAAAGTGAAAGGCATGCCGTCGCGCTATCAGGATGTATTTGGTGAAACGATTATTGAGCTGGCCGAGAAAAATGAAAGGATTGTAGGAATTACGCCTGCCATGCCTACGGGGTGTTCGCTCAACCTGATGATGGAACAAATGCCGCATCGCGCGTTTGATGTGGGTATTGCCGAGGCCCATGCCGTAACGTTCTCGGCGGGCTTGGCGGCACAAGGCTTATTGCCGTTTTGCAATATTTATTCGTCGTTCATGCAGCGTGCTTTTGATTCGGTGATTCACGATGTGGCCATACAAAATCTGCAAGTGGTGTTTTGCCTCGACCGCGGCGGATTGGTGGGCGAGGATGGCGCCACACACCATGGCGCTTACGATATGGCCTATTTACGCTGTATTCCGAATATGATAGTGTCGGCGCCGATGAATGAAGTGGAGTTGCGCAATTTGATGTACACGGCGCAATTGCCTGGGGGCGGGCCTTTTGCTATTCGTTATCCGCGGGGGTCGGGCGTGGGGCTGGATTGGAGCCGACGGCCGTTCGAGCCTGTACCGCTGGGTACAGCCCGCAAATTGCGCAATGGCGACCATGTCGTCGTGTTGAGTATCGGCGCTATCGGGAACGAAGTTTCCAAGGCGCTTGAGCGCTTGGCAGCCGAAAGCGTAGCCATAGCGCACTACGATATGCGTTTTGTGAAACCGCTCGACGAAAAAATATTGCACGAAGCCGGACGAAAATATAAACACGTAGTTACTGTTGAAAACGGTACGGTGCTTGGCGGCTTGGGCAGTGCGGTGGCCGAGTTTTTCACGGCAAACGGCTATCTGCTTCCGGTAACCCGCATCGGTATTCCCGACTGCTACATAGAACAAGGCACTATCGCCCAACTACATGCCGAGTGCGGTATGGACGTAGAGGGCATTTATAGTACATGCAGAAAAATTGGCAAACTATTTGGTAAATAATAAAAAATTACTACCTTTGCCTCGTATCAATAAAGGTACAACCCCTCTTGGATGAAAAATGTCAAGAGACGCAATCCACCACTTTAAAATAATGAAAAACATAAAGCTATGGAGATACAAGTAATTCAGAGCAAGATTTATGAAATTCGCGGCCGTAAGGTAATACTCGATCGCGATTTGGCAGAATTGTATGAAGTGACAACCGCTAACTTGAATAAAACTGTAAAACGCAATATAGACAGGTTTCCTGAAGATTTTATGTTTCAATTGAATAGCGAGGAGTTTAACTTGATATTCCAAAATGGAATATCAAGTTGGGGCGGTACCCGTAAGTTGCCCTACGCCTTCACTGAGCATGGCGTGGCAATGTTAGCCGGACTACTTAATAGCACAAAGGCTATTGACGTAAATATTCAGATTGTCCGCGCATTTATAGCGTTACGACAATATGCGCTCGGATATGCCGAACTGAACCGCAAATTAGAAGATTTTATGCTGACCACCAACATGCAGTTTAGCGAGATATATCAAGCGCTTACGGAACTCGCCACACAGAAACAGATAGAGGATAAACCACGCAGGCGTATAGGATTCAGGACCTCGTCGTCGCCAGAAGAGTGATACTGCTCTGTTGTAAAGATTTGTTATTCATATGTTTGGCATTTTTCTTTGTGTAGCCCCCCCGGACTCGAACCGGAATTTAAAGTTTAGGAAACTTTCGTTCTATCCCTTGAACTAGGAGGCCGCGGAATTAATAAGCCCACTTGTAGTATTGTGCGCCCCAGGTAAACCCTGC
>JAIRLC010000034.1 GCA_031259645.1 Prevotellaceae bacterium
TACAAACAAATCCAGCAAATCAAAAAAATGGGAAACATCAAAGATTTGGCGGCCATGATACCCGGCGTGGGCAAAGCCATCAAAGATGTTGATCTCGACAATGCCTCTTTCAAAAATATTGAAGCCATTATTCAATCCATGACGCCAGCAGAACGTGCAAACCCCGCTATTTTCAACGGAAGCCGGCGCAAGCGCGTGGCCATGGGCAGCGGCACCAATATTGCCGAAGTAAACCGCCTCATGAAACAATTTGACGACATGCGCAAAATGATGAAAAACCTCGGCGGTGGGAAAAATATGATGCGGGCCATGAGCGCCATGCGGGGACTACAACGATAATATACAATATATGATTATACTCGACGGAAAAGCCACAGCCGAAGCGCTGAAAAAAGAAATTGCACAAACCGTGCAACAATGGGAAAAAGAGGGAAAGAAAACCCCGCACCTCGCAGCCATTTTAGTGGGCTGCGACGGCGCCAGCGAAACTTATGTCAATAGCAAAGAGCGCGACTGCCATGAGGTAGGCATGCAATCCACCGTCATTCGCCTGCCCGACGCCATTACGGAAGCAGAACTGCTCCAAAAAGTAAACGACATAAACCGCGACGCCGGTATCGACGGCTTAATTGTACAGTTACCCTTACCCAAACATATTAACGAGCAAAAAATCATTGAAGCCATTGATCCGGGAAAAGACGTGGACGGATTCCACCCCCTGAATGTAGGACGCATGGTAACAGGACTCCCAAGTTACATATCGGCGACGCCCGGCGGCATCATAGAACTACTGGCGCGCTATCATATTGAAACGGCGGGGAAACACGTGGTCGTCATCGGCCGCAGCAACATCGTGGGACGGCCTGTGGCCAACCTCCTCTCCTTAAAAGCCAATCCCGGCAACTGCACCGTAACCCTCTGCCACAGCCACACCAACAACATGAAAGCCTTGTGTTTACAGGCCGACATTATTATTGCAGCCCTCGGCAAACCCGGATTTCTGACCGGTGACATGGTCCGTGAAGGCACTATCGTAATTGATGTGGGCATTACCCGCGTAAAAGCGGCTACAAAAAATGGATTTCGCCTCGTAGGCGATGTAAATTTCAACGAGGTAGCGCCTAAATGCAGCTATATCACACCCGTGCCGGGAGGCATAGGACCAATGACCCGCGTATCCTTACTCAAAAACACCCTCAAGGCGGCTGCCAAAGAAGTATTTGCGTAATTTAACTACTCAAATCTTCAAATTCCCCGCCAGAAAAGTCGGAACCCTTGCGTTCTTCCCGCGGCACAATGTCGGGCGCATGCTTCTTAATGTACGCAATAGCCTCATTCAGACCTTCTTCAAACTTATCAAAATCCTCTTTATACAGGAATATCTTATGTTTCTCATAAATAAAACGCCCCTCACGGTCAACCCGGCGCTTACTTTCTGTTACTGTAAGATACAAGTCGCTACCTTTTGTTGCTTTCACATCAAAAAAATAGGTCCTCTTTCCTGCTCGTACCGACTTTGAAAAAACGTCATCACCAGCATGTTCAGGAAAATCACTTCGATCAAAATTTTCCATCATAACTACAATTTTTAATTAATTTACCCTACAAAAGTAAAATAAATTATTACTTTATTCGTGTTTTAAATGTTAAAAAACTATCTTTGTACAAAATTTGTTATTTTATAGAATAAGAAGGACTATGTTGACACGCCGTTTTTTACGTGTAAAAGCATTTAAAATTTTGTTCAGTTATGCTTACTCTGACAACGATTCGCTGCTACATGCTGAAAAAGATTTAAGGGCCAGTTTGGAGAAAACTTACGATCTTTATCATTATTTACTTTCAGCTATTATTGCAGTAGCCGACTATGCCGAAGAACGCATAGAAATAGGTTTGCGGAAATTTAAACCTTCCGAAGCAGAAGCCAATCCTAATAAGAAGTTCATTAACAATGAGATAATTGCAATTCTCAGGGAAAACACGGCGCTGCAAAAATACAATGCAAAACAGCATTTAAACTGGCGAGAACACGCCGACGTGATAAAACAGATTTATATCAACATAATAGAACGTCCTTATTACAAGGACTATATGCTATCTACAAATAATTCTTTCCACGAAGAATTACGCCTCGTAGAAGAATTTTTCAGAAACGAATTTGAGGGCAACGAGCTAATAGAGAGCATGATAGAGGAAATGAACGCCTACTGGGCCGATGACATCGGTTTCGCGCTTATATCCATTATCAGGACAATAAGCGGTCTTCGCCAGGAGCGGGATACGGAAAACATCCTCATGCCGATGTTCCGCGCGCCCGATGACGAAGAATACGTATTTGAACTGCTCCGCTATTCGTTGGAGCACTTTAAAGAACATTCACAGCTTGCGCATCAATACGTACAAAACTGGGAATCAGACCGCATTGCATTTGTGGACATGGCGCTCATTGTCATGGGAATTTCCGAAGCCCTGGCCTTCCCCAGTATCCCCGTCAAGGTAACCATCAACGAATATGTGGAAATTGCCAAATACTACAGCACGCGCAACAGCCATGTCTTCGTAAACGGCGTACTCGACAAAGTGATTCAGAATTTGCTGCATGAAGGCATCATCAAAAAAAGCGGGCGGGGGCTCATTGAAGAAACAATCGTAAAAAAACCAAATAACAAATTTAAACAAATATAATTTATGAGAACATTTGTATTCCTCCAAGAACAAGGAGGACAAAGCGCACAAGGCGGTGGAAGTTTAAATTTTCTTTTAATGATGGGCTTGATCTTTGTGGTCATGTACTTTTTCATGATACGTCCGCAACAAAAGCGCCAAAAAGAATTACGCAAATTTCGTGAAGAACTGAAAAAAGGCGACAAGGTGGTGACTTCCGGTGGAATTTACGGCATTGTGATTGAAATTAAAGACGCTTACGCCATTGTGGAAGTGGACACAAACGTGAAATTACGCTTCGATAAATCAACGATATTGAAAGATATGTCGGATGCGCCTGCCAAGTAAAATAATAAACCGGAGATTGTATGTTTTCCTCCTTTTTGTACTGGGAGCAACCGGTGCATGCTTTATCAATAAGCTGTCGAAGGTGTATCCTTATCAATTGTCGTTTACGGCATGCGTGTACAGCAGTTCGGAAAAAACACCGGTAAACTGTGCCGAAAATCTTTTAAGAATCAGGGTGAAGGCAAGTGGTTTTTACATTATGAAACACCTGACCCGCCCCGCGCGCCTTAATATTGATATAAAAAGAACAAAAGCAGTGCGCACATTAATTGAAGATCAGGTAGAATATAACATACCTACAAGCGCCATACAGGGCTACATCAAGGAAGCCATAGGAAGTGAAGGGATAGAGGTAGATCATATTATTACCGAATCATTGTTGTTTGAAAGCGATTAACCAATGACAACCGTGGGACTAAGTGGTGGAATGGGTAGCGGGAAAACAGTGGTATCCCGCATTTTTCACACATTGGGCATACCCGTATTCTATGCCGACGCCGTAACAAAAGAACTTTACGACACCCATGAGGGATTACGCCAGACACTGACTAACCTCTTGGGCGAAGACGTCTATCAAAACGGTTGCCTGCAGCGTAAACGCATGGCCGCGCTTATTTTTTCTGACGGCCGCCTGCTTCAAAAAGTAAATGCACTGATACATCCATTGGTGCTGCAACAGTTCCACCAATGGGCACAACAGCAGCAAACGCCTTATGTGGTGCAGGAAGCAGCCATTTTATTTGAAAGCGGGACAAATGAAAAAATGGATTACACCATTGCTGTAACAGCGCCGGAAGCGTTGCGTATTACACGCACAATGCAACGCGATAACATCACGAAACAGGAAATAAAAAACAGGCTGCAATGGCAATGGCCGGACGAGAAACGCAATGCGAAAGCCGATTTCATCATTATCAACGATGACCAACAGGCGCTATTGCCGCAAGTATTAACAATTCACGAAAATATTTTAAAGCATATATGAAAACCAATTTACAAAAAGTATTGTACATTTCCGGCTATCCGGGATTATTTTCCTTAATTTCACAAGGCCGCAACGGTGTGATTGTAGAGGCCATGTCTGACAAAAAACGAATGAGCGCCGGCCCCTCCATGCGTGTGACGAACCTTTCGGAAGTAGCCATGTTTACCGATACCGATGAAATTCCTTTGAAAGAAGTATTGCTCAAAATTAAAGCTTGCCAAAACGGTGAACCCGCCATTGACCACAAATCGGACACAACCGCCTTACATAAATTTATGGAAACGGTATTGCCCAACTACGACCGCGACCGCGTATATACATCGCACATAAAAAAATTGGTGGAATGGTACAATATATTGCAGAAAAACGACATGCTTGAGTTTGAAGACGACGAAAACGACGCCAAAGAAGAAACGGAAAACAAAGAATAATCCTTATGCAGCCTATAAACTACGACACAGCAAAAGATTTGGGATTACTGCCCGAAGAATTTGACAAAATCAAAGAAATATTAGGGCGCCTGCCTAATTTCACGGAACTTAGTATTTTTTCGGCCATGTGGAGCGAACATGCCTCGTATAAAAATTCCATCAAATGGCTGAAAACATTGCCGAAGAAAGGCAAACATATTTTAGCCGAAGCCGGTGAGGAAAATGCCGGGCTTGTAGATATAGGCGACGGTTTGGCCTGTGCTTTCAAAATCGAATCACACAACCATCCGTGTGCGGTGGAGCCCATACAGGGCGCGGCCACCGGCGTAGGTGGCATTAACCGCGATATCTTCACCATGGGCGCGCGTCCTATTGCCCAACTCAACTCCCTGCGTTTCGGCAATCCTGCCGACGAACGCACAAAATTCCTGCTGCGCGGCGTAGTAAAAGGCATCAGCCATTACGGTAATTGCTTCGGCGTACCGGTGGTAGGCGGCGAAGTTTATTTTGACGAATGTTACCATGTCAATCCATTGGTAAACGCCATGTCTGTGGGGTTGGTACGGAAAGGAGAAACCATCTCGGCCACCGCATCGGGCGCAGGCAATCCGGTGTATATTGTAGGCTCATCAACCGGAAAAGACGGCATACACGGCGCCTCTTTTGCATCGGCCAACATTACCGAAGATTCGGCCAACGACATTCCCTCCATCCAAGTAGGCGACCCTTTCATGGAAAAACTGCTGCTCGAAGCCTCGCTTGAACTCATACAAAGTGGCGCCGTAGTGGGCATGCAAGACATGGGCGCGGCCGGCATCATTTGCTCCACAAGCGAAATGAGCGAACGCGGCGGGTGCGGCATGCGCATTGATCTGAGCAAAGTGCCCATGCGCCAACAAAACATGGAAGCATGGGAAATCCTGCTTTCTGAATCACAGGAACGCATGTTGGTGGTGGTAAAAAAAGGGGAAGAAGCTATCGTGGAAGACATTTTCAGGAAATGGGACCTTGCCTGTCAGATTATCGGAGAAGTTATTGAAGAAGACAAATTGGAATTTTATCACGAAGGTGAATGTAAAGCCGTAGTACCCGCATCGGTATTGGTGTTGGGCGGCGGCGCACCACAATATGACCGTGAATATAAAGAGCCGGCTTATTATCGTGAATATAAAAAATACGATAACAACAAAGTACCTCAGCCCGGCGACTTGAAACAGGTAGCCTTGACATTAACCGCCAATCCCAATATTGCAAGCAAACGATGGGTTTATGAGCAATATGACTCGATGGTGCGTACGGTAAACATGAGCACCAACCGCCCTTCCGACGCCGGCGTGGTAAATATTAAAGGCACAAACAAAGCGCTGGCGCTGTGTACTGACTGCAATAGCCGCTATGTAAAAGCCGATCCCGAAACCGGCGCCATGATTGCCGTGGCCGAGAGTGCGCGCAATGTCGTGTGTTCGGGCGCCGAGCCCTGCGCTATCACCAACTGCCTCAACTTCGGAAACCCTTACCATCCCGAAGTATATTGGCAATTCGTACAAGCCATAAAAGGAATGGGGCGCGCCTGTGAACGTTTCGGCACGCCGGTAACCGGCGGCAACGTGAGCTTCTACAACCAATCGGAAATAAAAGGAAAAACGGAAGCCATCAACCCTACGCCAACCATCGGTATGCTGGGCGTACTGACCGACAAGGCGCACCAAACCACCCTGGCTTTTCAACAAAAAGGCGATATGATATATTTGCTCGGCGTGTCGCGCGAAGACTTGGCCTCGTCGGAATATTTGTACAGCTACCATGGCGTCAAAGCCTCGCCGGCGCCTTATTTCAACCTTGAGGAAGAATTTGCTTTGCAACAAGCCGTACTGGGCGCCATCAGGGCTGGATTGGTACAAAGCGCGCACGACGTGTCGGACGGCGGACTGTTCATCACCCTACTCGAATCGGCCATGCCCGGTAATTTAGGCTTTGATATGACAACCGACGTCGAAATACGCACCGACGCTTTTCTTTTCGGCGAAGCGCAAGGACGCATCGTGGTATCTGTGTCGCCCGCGCAGGAAACCCGCTTCCTCAACTTCATGGCCACGCAACCCGTGCCCGTTACCACATTGGGGCATGTGACCAAAGGCGAACTAAGAATTGACGATGTGTCGTTCGGTTTTATCAACGACTTCAAACTAATTTACGATACGGCGCTTGCACAACTCCTCGACGGCCGCCCACAGCACGCATAACGCACATGAGCGTCCAAAGTCCCGATAAAAGCGCTGCACGCATAGCCGGCATGTTTAACGACATTGCGCCGCATTATGATTTTCTCAACCATTTTCTTTCCTTAGGCTTCGACTACCTGTGGCGGCGGCGGCTTGTACGCCACATAGCGACACAAAACCCCCGGCACGTTCTCGATGTAGCCACCGGCACCGGCGACCTTGCCTTACTGCTGCAACGCAAAACAAATGCCGCCATAACCGGCATAGACATTGCCGGAAACATGCTCGCCATCGCAAAAAAGAAAGCCCGCAAACTTGAAAAGCTATGCTTTATGCAAGCGCAAGCCGAAGCCCTCCCCTTTCCGGACGGCTCATTTGACGCGGTTACTGTGACATTCGGCGTACGGAACTTTGAGAACTTGCAACAAGGACTGACCGAGTTGCAACGCGTACTTAAACCCGGCGGAGCCCTCGCCGTACTTGAGCTTACCACGCCCCTGTCTTTTCCGCTGAAACAGCTCTACCGCTTTTATTCGTTCCGCCTTATTCCTTTTTTCGGCCGTTTGATTTCCACACACCGCGCCGCCTACCGCTATTTGCCTCAATCAATAAACGCCTTTCCGCAACGCGAAGCGTTTCTTTCCGAACTGGAACATACAGGATTTACCACATTAAACTACTGTTCATTTACCGGAGGCGTGTGCTGTTTTTACACTGCAAATAAAAAATAACTATCTTTGTAGCTTGGGCATGAAACATTTTATTTCGATATTACTCTTCATTGTCCTTACATGGTCGGCAACAGCTCAAATACAAACCGTTGAATTACACTTGCTGCATTATGATTATGTACGGAAATGGCGTTTCGGTTTCACCATCGGCGGCCACATTTTCGACTATGCCATAAAAAATTCCGAAAAGCCGGTCTTTGGCGACGTCCCGCTCATGGCCGAAGTAACCACGCCGGGTATAGGATTCAACATAAACGGAATTGTTGATTACCGCATCATACGGAACTGGCACCTGCGTTCGGGTTTTGGCATTTGTTTCGGCCAACGTGAGCTTAACTTTTACCAAGGTGTGAACGGCCCGCTGGTGCACACCTCGCAATACGATTCCTATTATATCGAAGTTCCCTTGCTGCTCAAATTTTCCGCTAACCGGCACAGCAATTTCAGGCCTTACCTCATTGCCGGAACAGCAGCCCGCTACAACCTGGGCGGGAAAGTCAATCCCTCGAAAGGCGTGGTGATAGGCGTTGTGCCCTTTGAGCCGTTCTATGAAGGAGGCTTCGGCTTCGACTGGTTTTTCTACTATTTCAAATTGTCGTTTGAGGTGAAATATTCGGGCGGGTTCACCAATGTGAAATCCAATAACATTGCCGAAGGGTTTGAGCAATATGGCGACGCCATCAGCCGCATAAATTCCCGGATGATATTATTCTCATTCCATTTCGAATAACAAAAAAATAAATTTTATAACATATTTTAACATCTTTATATTTGGATTTCTAAAAAATGTGATTACATTTGCACTTGAAAAGGTTATTCGTTCTTTTTAATACTTGTTGGCGCTCGCTTTTAGTACTCTTTGTAAAGAAACTTGCAAACTTTCTGAATAATCTGATAGAAGAATGAAGTTAGCGCCCACATTTTCCTTTTTCTTAAATCCAATTATTATTGTTGCTGGAAAAATTGGTGTGGGCCTAATTTATTTATTATCAGATTGGTTTTGCAAGACCTCTTTACAAAAATAAATCATTTACAGGCTCGCGCTACTTCATTCAATTAAGAATTAACAATTAATAATTAAGAATGATTTTTCTTAATTTCTTAATCACTTAATCTCTTAATTGCTGTTTGTGTGTTGCAATGTATATTTGTGATATGATATTTTATTGTATATATGAAATTAGTGATTAAT
>JAIRLC010000040.1 GCA_031259645.1 Prevotellaceae bacterium
AAAGAATGAGGGGAAGAATAAGCTAAATAATAAACCTACCCATACATAAGGTATAACCAACAGAAACAAATGATTATTAATCCGGGATATAAGAAAAATGGTTTGACTGCATCAGCCAAATCCGGGTCAAAGATAAGAAAGAATTTGGAATAAACAAGCGAGTAATTAAGAAATTAGGTAATTAGGTGTTAATCGGGGAACAGGTGAAAGGGGGAAAGGGTTTTTCCGTTCTCCATTGTTGAATTGTTGAGTGTCGATTTTTAATTTAGGGGTAAATTAATGAATAATGAACAATGGGGCGAAAATTTGAAAAAATTGTCATTTATTTGTAATATTCGCCAATTTGTGGTAAATTTGCGTCCTTTCTCGTGAATTTTATTGAAATTTAATTGTAACGTAATGAAAATATCGCACATCGAACATTTGGGAATAGCCGTAAAATCGTTAGAGGAGGCTATTCCGTTTTATGAAAATATGCTGGGCTTAACATGCTATGCCGTAGAAGAAGTGGCCGATCAAAAAGTGAAGACGGCCTTTTTTATGGTAGGGCAAACCAAGATTGAACTGCTGGAAAGCACCTCGCCAGAGAGCCCGGTAGCCAAGTTTATAGAGAAGAAGGGTGAAGGCGTCCACCACGTGGCCTTTGCGGTGGCCGACGGCGTGCAAAACGCGCTCGACGAACTGAACGGAAAGGGCGTGCAACTCATCGACAAAGCGCCGCGCAACGGCGCCGAAGGCCTGCACATTGCCTTCGCGCATCCGAAATCGACCCTGGGCGTACTCACCGAACTCTGCGAAAAACAATAACAGTGAACAATGAACAATGAACAATGAATAATGAACAATCAAAAAATGTGCTGAAAGAGAAATCTTATGCTTTTGCGTTGCGGATAATTAAGGCATATAAATACCTTGTCAAAGAACATGGCGAGTATGTACTATCGAAACAATTGTTACGTTGTGGTACGGCTATCGGAGCATTGGTTAGGGAAGCCGAATATGCACAATCAAAAGCAGATTTCGTAAATAAAATGAGCATAGCGCTGAAAGAAGCAAACGAAACAGAGTATTGGGTATTGCTGCTGCAGGATAGCGAATACATAACAACTGCCATAAGTAAATCGGTATTGAAAGATTGTCGGGAATTATTGCGCTTGTTGGTTAGCAGTATCAATACCGCTAAAAAAAACATGAATAAAAATCATTAAAAAATATTGTTCATTGTTCACTGTTCATTATTCATTAATAAAATAAAGGTATAAAACAACAATAAAGTACATAAGGTATGAGCAATCAGGTAGAATCGGTGAAGGCGTTAATCCAGTTGCGCGAGAAAGCGCGGCTGGGCGGCGGACAAAAGCGTATTGACGCACAACACCAAAAAGGGAAATATACGGCGCGCGAACGCATCGCCATGCTGCTCGACGGCGGCAGTTTTGAGGAATTTGACATGTTCGTAACCCACCGCTGCACGAACTTCAACATGGAGAAAGACGTGGTGCTGGGCGACGGCGTGGTTACCGGCTACGGCACCATCGAAGGCCGGCTGGTGTATGTGTTTGCACAAGACTTTACGGTGTTCGGCGGCTCGCTGTCGGAAAGTTTTGCGATGAAAATTTGCAAAATTATGGACCAGGCGGTGAAGGTCGGCGCACCGGTAATCGGCATTAACGACTCGGGCGGCGCCCGCATCCAGGAAGGCGTGAACGCCCTCGCGGGATATGCCGAGATTTTCCAGCGCAATATTTTGGCGTCGGGCGTCATCCCCCAAATATCGGCGATATTCGGTCCGTGTGCTGGCGGGGCGGTGTATTCTCCGGCATTGACCGATTTCAACATCATGACCAAAGGCACGAGCTACATGTTCCTCACCGGCCCGAAAGTGGTGAAAACCGTGACGGGCGAAGACGTGACACAGGAACAGTTGGGCGGCGCCAGCGTACACGCCACCAAGAGCGGCGTGGCGCACTTTGCCGTAGATAGCGAAGAAGACGGCTTGCAACTCATCCGCCGCCTGTTGAGCTTCCTGCCGCAGAATAACCTGGAAGAAGCGCCCATAGCGCCGTGCGAAGACCCTATCGACCGGCTCGAAGATGCGCTGAACGATATTATCCCCGACAGCCCCAACAAGCCCTACGACATGTATGAGGTGATTGGCGGCGTGGTGGATAACGGCGAATTTCTGGAAGTACACAAAGACTTTGCGGCGAATATCATCGTGGGCTTTGCCCGCTTCAACGGCATTTCGGTGGGCATTGTGGCCAACCAGCCAAAGGTGCTGGCCGGATGCCTCGACAACAACGCCTCGCGCAAAGCCGCGCGCTTCGTGCGTTTCTGCGACGCGTTCAATATCCCGCTGGTTACGCTGGTCGATGTGCCCGGCTTCCTGCCCGGCACGCAACAGGAGTATGGCGGCATCATCCTGCACGGCGCGAAATTGCTTTATGCGTATGGCGAAGCTACCGTTCCGAAAGTAACCGTAACCCTGCGCAAATCTTACGGAGGCGCCTACTGCGTGATGAGCAGCAAACACCTGCGTGGCGACATCAACTACGCGTGGCCCACCGCCGAAATTGCCGTAATGGGCCCGTCGGGCGCCATTGAAGTGCTCTACGGAAAAGAGATGGCTACGGTATCCGACCCGGTAAAATTTGCGGAAGAGAAGGAAAAAGACTACCGTCAGGCATTTGCAAACCCTTACAATGCCGCCAGGTATGGCTATATCGACGATGTGATTGAACCGCGTAATACCCGCTTCCGTATCATTCGCGCCTTGCAACAGTTGTCCACCAAAAAACTGGCCAACCCCCCGAAAAAACACGATAACCTGCCGTTATAGAAGAACTAAGAGTTAAGAACTAAGAACTAAACAATTCAACAACTAAACAATTCAACAAAAAAAATATCATGAAAAAATTATTCATTGTTAATTGTTCATTGTTCATTATGTTGGCGGGCGGACAGGCGGTGGCGCAGAGTCAAAGCGACATGCGGATTAATGAGGTGCTGGTCATCAATACCGACAACTACGAGGACGACTTCGGCCACAAACACGGCTGGATAGAACTCTTCAACAAATCGCGCGGGACGGTGGATATCGGCGGCTGCTACATCTCGAATGACCGGCGCGACTTGAAAAAATACCGTATTCCGAAAGGCGATGTGTTGACGAAAATCAAACCGCGCCAACATGTGGTGCTCTGGGCCGATAATATGCCGCTGCGCGGAACGTTTCATGTGAATTTCACGTTGCAGGAAACGAATGTGCTGTACCTTACGAGCAGCAACGGCCGCGACATTATCGACAGCCTGCTGTTCCCGGTAGGAGAGGGGCCTTTCGACGTCATGGACTACGAGGTGAGCAATAAAGGCGATGTGGTGAAAACCGTGGGTGCGATACCTCGTTATCCGCTGGAAAATGTGTCGTACGGCCGCTTGATGGACGGCGAAAACGCCGGCGGGGCAAACGGTTGGGCGTTCCTGACGAAAATCACGCCGAGCAGCAACAATGTCATCCTGGATAGCGAAGCGGCCGCACAGCGGTTTAGGGAATTTGACCCTTACGGCTTGATTATGGCGCTTACCGCCATGTCGGTGGTGTTTTTCGCCCTGCTGATGCTGTTCGTTATCTTCAAAAATATCGGTAAAGCGGCGATCAGGTCGGGGCGGAACCGGGCGAAGAAAGCAGGCTTGTCGCCGGTAGAGGCGGCTGCTGTGGTGTCGGAAGCCGTTCCGGGCGAAATCTATGCGGCGGTGGCCACCGCCATTCACCTGTACATGCAGGAAGACGATGTGCACGATTTGGAAAATACCATATTAACTATTCATAAAGTAACCCGGTCCTATTCGCCATGGAGTTCGAAAATTTACGGACTGCGTGAAATCCCCCGGAAAAAATAACCCTCGCAGAAAAAAAACAATATGAAAGAATATAAATTAAAAATAAATGGTAATGAATACGCTGTGGTTATTAACAGCGTAGAAGACAATATTGCCGAGATGGAAGTGAACGGCACGCCGTTTCATGTAGAACTTGACAGGCCGGTGAAGTCGCCGGCAGCGTCGAAGGTTAACCGTCCGGCGCCGGCGCCCACTTCGGGCAGCGGCGCTCCGGTGGTGAGCAAGCCTACGGTGTCGGGCGCGGCCGGTGCGGTGAAATCACCGCTGCCCGGCGTGGTGCTTAGTGTCGATGTAAGCGTAGGCGACACGGTGAAAACCGGCCAGAAATTGTTGGTGCTGGAAGCCATGAAAATGGAAAACAACATCGACGCCGACCGTGACGGCAAGGTGGTGGCCATTAAAGTGGCCAAAGGCGATTCGGTGTTAGAGGGTGCAGAACTTGTAATTATTGGATAAGTATATGGAAAATCAAGGATTCTTTTCGTTTTTGGGCGACAACTTACAGCAATTCATGGGCTATACCGGCTTTGCCAGCTTCACGATAGGCCACATGGTCATGATTCTGATCGGTTTGGTTTTTCTGTTTCTGGCCATCACGAAAGACTGGGAACCCATGCTGCTGGTGCCTATCGGGTTTGGTATTATCATTGGGAATATCCCGTTTCTCGAGGGGCTATCGGTGGGCGTGTACGAAGAAGGGTCGGTGATGAATATCCTGTATCAGGGCGTGCGGCTTGGGTTTTACCCGCCGCTCATCTTCCTCGGCATCGGCGCCATGACCGACTTTTCGGCGCTCATATCCAACCCGAAACTGATGTTGATTGGCGCCGCGGCGCAATTCGGCATTTTCGGCGCCTACGGGCTGTCCTTGCTGTTCGGGTTTCCCGCGAATGAAGCCGGAGCCATCGGCATTATCGGTGGCGCCGACGGCCCCACGGCCATCTTCCTCTCCGGACGTTTGGCGCCCGACTTGATGGGCGCTATTGCGGTGTCGGCATACTCCTACATGGCGTTGGTGCCGGTGATTCAGCCGCCTATCATGCGCTTGTTCACCACTAAGAAAGAGCGGGTAATCCGCATGCGGCCGCCGCGCGTGGTGTCGCAGCGCGAGAAAATCATATTCCCCATTGTCGGATTTTTGCTTACCGCCTTTGTGGTGCCGTCGGGCATTCCGCTGTTGGGCATGTTGTTTTTCGGCAACCTTCTAAAGGAAAGCGGGGTCACCCGCCGTTTGGCCGAAACCGCCCGCGGGCCGCTCATTGACA
Organism: Prevotellaceae bacterium; assembly: GCA_031259645.1. Lineage (GTDB taxonomy): Bacteria > Bacteroidota > Bacteroidia > Bacteroidales > UBA932 > JAIRLC01. The sequence continues at coordinate 5,166 of JAIRLC010000040.1, forward strand.
TCGTCACCATCCTGATAGGGCTTACGGTAGGCGCCTCCACGCAAGCCGACAAGTTTTTGCAGTTAAATTCCATAAAGATATTTCTGTTGGGTGCGCTCTCCTTTGTGATTGCCACCACGGCAGGCGTGTTGTTTGTGAAATTCTTCAACCTCTTTTTGAAGGACGGCAACAAAATCAATCCGCTGATCGGCAATGCCGGCGTGTCGGCGGTGCCCGACAGTGCGCGGGTGTCGAACAACGTGGGACTGGAATATGACAAGAAAAACTACCTGCTGATGCACGCCATGGGGCCGAATGTGGCCGGCGTGATAGGCAGCGCCGTGGCCGCCGGTATCCTGCTCGGATTTTTGTCGTAGATCTATCGTAGAAAGTAAGATATAACTAAAGAACATATAAAGAGGGCTTCATCATTGAAATCTAAAAAAGGAACCACAACCACTTGATCAAGACCGGAAATCTTGTGGAAAACAGCATCACAGGTTAAGGCCGAAGGCCTTTTGTCAATAGCGTAGGGCGCTGCCCTACGTAGGGAACGAGAATAGAGAAAATGTGCCCCGAAGGGGCGAAGGTCATAACTAAATGTACGAATAATTATGTCGCAATCGTTATCAGAAGTATATGTTCATATTACATTCGGCACAAAAAAACGGTATCCGTTTATTGATGAAAATATTAAAAAAGAGCTTTGGGCATATATAGGCGGTTTATGCAAAGCATTGGAATGTAATCCGGTTCGTGTTGGAGGATACTACGACCACGTTCATATTTGTTGTATATTGTCAAAAAAAATAACACAGATTAAACTTTTGGAGGAGATAAAAAAAGAATCTTCACGATGGATAAAAACAAAGGGAAAACGATATGAAAAATTCTATTGGCAAGATGGGTATGGTATATTTTCCGTCAATCCATCGGAAATAGACAGGGTTGTTAAATATATTGATAACCAATATGATCATCACAAAAAACGCACTTTTCAAGATGAATTTGTGAAATTTTTAAATAAATATGGCGTTAAATATGATGAACGCTATTTGTGGGATTAGGATTACGCCCTTTCAGGGCTTATCCTGTCCAACCCCCGCCTATACATAGGACTGCGCCCTATGCTACTGATAAAAGGCCTTCGGCCTTTTTCCCTACCGCATGCAAAATACCATTAAAATGGTATTGGAGGGCAAACGTAATACCCTTATCTTTGCCCCAAAATTTAGACCAATGAAAATAATAGAAACAAATGTTCCTGTAATGACGACGCAAATATGCGGATGTGTACGCATGTCAATGTCGATGTGCATGTGTATGCGTGGGAGTCTTTATGCCGGAACATTTTCTATTGTCGAGAGGTGAAATAATAAATAGTATAATAGTATATGAAATCCGGCCAAAAGCCGGATTTTTTTTGTCATTAAATTTTGGAATATTCATTAAATTAATAAAGCTATGAAAAAGAAAACATTTTTATTACTGCTTGTATGGCTTGTGACTGTTCATTACGCGGCTTACACGCAAACACGTGTTGGCGCAACACACACGCACAGCTACGAACAAGGCCGCGTTACCGGAACGGTGAGGGACGAACGGGGCGAGCCGTTGCCGGGCGCAAGTGTAGTGGTCAAAGGCACTACTACAAGCGCCGTA
>JAIRLC010000079.1 GCA_031259645.1 Prevotellaceae bacterium
AGGATATTGAACAACGACAGGGGAACGGCAATATATAAGACGCCCAGTAGCGTGTAGGCTACGGCCTGAAAGGGCTTTTCATCTTTTTGATACAGTTGGGCAATCAGCAGCAGCAGTACAAAAATGGCTGCGGCCATGATTAATTCGCTTGCATCAAGCACGAGTGATTTACCTTGCAATAGTTGAAAACTCACGCTCCACAGGATTATACCGAGTGCGCCGCCTGCGGCTTTTTGCAACTTGTGTTTGCGCTCCAGCGTCATCTTGTAAAACTCGTGCAACATATTGGCCAGTAGAAACAGCATCAAACAGACGTATGGAATGGCGCCACCCAACAGGCCACCCACCATAACGCCAAGGAAGATAAGGCCACTGACAGTACGTATAACCAAATTCTTCATAAAAGCTCGTGTGGGTTTGTATTTTTTCGTTTGCCGAATATATGTTCGAGGTCTTCGGAAAAAATCACCTCACGCTCCAGCAACAGTTCGGCTAATTGTGTAAACAAGTCCATGTGTTGGATCAATATCGCTTTTGCTTTTTCATACGAAGCGTCGATGAGTTTTTTCACTTCGAGGTCTAACAATTCGGCGGTTTTCTCGCTGTAAGGCCGGTTGAAGCCGTATTCATTCTGGCCGGTAGAGTCGTAATAACTGATGTTGCCCACCTTGTTGCTCATCCCGAAATACGACACCATGGCGTAGGCCTGTTTCGTGATTTTTTCCAAATCATTCATTGCGCCGGTGGATATTTTTTTGAACACCAGTTCTTCGGCGGCGCGTCCGCCAAGGGTTGCCGCCATTTCGTCGAGCAGTTGCTCGGTGGTGGTGATTTGCCGTTCTTCGGGCAGGTACCACGCCGCGCCCAGCGCCCGGCCGCGCGGGATGATTGTTACTTTCAGCAGCGGGTTGGCGTGTTCGAGCAGCCAGCTCACGGTGGCGTGTCCCGCTTCGTGGAAAGCAATGGTGCGTTTTTCTTCTTTCGTAATGATTTTGCTTTTGCGCTCCAGCCCGCCAATGATGCGGTCAACCGCATCGAGGAAGTCCTGTTTTTCGATGGTGCTTTTATTCTTGCGGGCGGCAATCAGCGCGGCCTCGTTGCAAACGTTGGCGATGTCGGCGCCCGAAAATCCGGGCGTTTGTTTGGCTAAGAAACTAATGTCGAAGCCGTCGGCTATTTTTAATCCGCGCAGGTGCACTTTAAAAATTTCGAGCCGTTCTCTCAGCTCCGGGAGGTCCACGTGAATTTGCCGGTCGAAGCGGCCTGCGCGCATCAAGGCCTTGTCGAGAATATCGGCGCGGTTGGTGGCCGCCAGTATGATGACGCCGCTGTTCGACCCGAAGCCGTCCATCTCGGTGAGCAGTTGGTTCAGCGTATTTTCCCGTTCGTCGTTGGAAGTAAATCCGCCGTTCTTGCTGCGTGCGCGTCCCACCGCGTCAATTTCATCAATGAACACGATGCACGGCGCTTTCTCTTTGGCTTGGCGGAACAGGTCGCGCACCCGCGAGGCGCCCACGCCCACGAACATCTCCACAAAATCGGAGCCTGAGAGCGAAAAAAACGGCACATTGGCTTCGCCGGCCACCGCTTTCGCCAGCAGGGTTTTCCCTGTGCCCGGCGGGCCTACCAGCAGCGCGCCTTTCGGTATCTTGCCGCCCAGCTCGGTATATTTCTTCGGATTTTTCAGGAAATCCACAATTTCCATGATTTCCACTTTCGCCTCTTCCAGCCCGGCCACATCCTGAAACGTGATTTTGTTTTTGTGGTCTTTATCGAACAGTTGCGCTTTCGAGCGTCCCACGCTGAATATCCCGCCGCCCGCAGTGCCTACGCCGCCCGACATCCGGCGGAACATGAACAGCCACACAAACAGCAACAGCGCTGGAAGAAACAGCCATTCGAGAATACGCCCGAAATAATCGCGCCGTTCGGCTGTTTCAATGCTGAACTTTTTGCCGTCGGGCAACTGCTGGCGCGCTTCCCCGAACTTCGTGTCGGCGTCGAACATGGAAGGAATTACGAAGTAAAATTGAGGCGCTACAATATGATCCGTTTCTTTAAAATTGAAGTATTTTTTATACTTGTACAAACTGTCTTTCTTTACAGACACCTCCACATGATTGAGGTTGGTGATCAACGTTATTTTTTCGATATCGCCGGCCGGCATCATTTGTTCTTTAACGTCGAGCCATTGTATTTGCACCGGATTATTGTCGTTGTTGAATACCCACAGGTAAAGCAGGAAGGATATAAGAATAAGGTATATCCATAGCGGATTGAAGCGCGGCTTCTTTCCGCCCGGCAGCGGATTACTCCCCTGTTTTTGGGGATTTTTAGGATTATTGGCATTTGGTAAAGTTCCGTTCATTGTTTTTTTGCTACTTTTGTCGTATTATTTAGCCATAAAGTTGCAAAAGTAATAAAAATAATGGAACTAATAACTTTTTATGTTGAAAACGCCTGTTGAAAGCCCTGTAACATTCTTAGAGGAAACAGATTCTACGAATAACGAAGCCGCCCGTCATTTGCGCGAAGCGCCGCATGGCGCGGTGTGGGTGGCTGCGTTTCAACGGGCCGGCAAGGGACAGCAAGACAACCGTTGGGAGAGTGAAGCGGGGAAAAACCTTTTATTTTCGATATTGTTCCGGCCTGTGCGCTTCAGGGCCGAAGCCCAGTTTTTACTTTCGCAGGCGGCGTCGCTGGGCGTGTGCATGTACCTGCGTGACGAGGGACTGCCGGCGCTGATCAAATGGCCGAACGACATTTATGTGGGCGAAAAGAAAATCGCAGGCCTGTTGCTTGAGCATCATGTGTGCGGCGAATACATCAGCGCAACCATTGCCGGAGTGGGGCTCAACGTAAACCAGCAACATTTCGATACTGCGCCGCAAGCCACGTCCATGTGCACCGTAATGAAAAAAGAATTTCACCTTCGCACAGTGCTGGAAGGCGTGCTTGCCGCTATTTTCCGTTACTGTGAAAGCGACTTCAACACCCTGCCTGCACAATACTTGAGCGTCCTGTACCGCTATCGCCGGTGGGCGTGGTATCAGGCCGGGGGCAACTGTTTCCGCGCGCAAATCACGGCAGTGGAGCCGGCAGGCGCCTTGCTGCTGGAGCATGAAGACGGCGCCGTTCATTCCTATTTACAAAAAAGTATCGTTTTTTTACCTCATGACTTTATTCCCGAAAATTAATGTCGTCACACTGGGTTGCTCCAAAAATCTGGTGGACTCCGAACGATTGATGAAACAGCTCTCGGCCGCCGGCTACCGCGTGGTGCACGACAGCAACGACCCCGCGGCAAAAATCGTAATCATCAACACCTGCGGTTTTATCGGCGACGCCAAAAAAGAATCGATAGACGCCATCCTGTCGTTTGTGGCGGCGAAGAAGAAAAAGCGCATCCGCACCATTTACGTGTTCGGCTGCCTGTCGCAGCGCTACAGGGAGGACTTGCAGCGGGAAATACCCGAAGTTGACGCCTTTTTCGGCGTGGACGAAGCCGGGAAAATACTGGCGGCGCTCCATGCGTTGTGGCAACCAGCCTTGCAACAGGCGCGGCAACTCACTACCCCGCCGCATTATGCGTATCTTAAAATCTCCGAAGGCTGCAACTGGCGGTGTTCCTACTGCGCCATTCCCCTCATACGCGGCAACCACGTGTCGGTGCCGGAACAGCAGGTGCTCGACGAGGCCGCCGGCCTTGCCGCACAAGGCGTGAAAGAACTGCTGGTGGTGGCGCAGGACACGACATATTACGGCCTCGACCTCTATGGCCGGCGGCGAATTGCCGCGCTGTTACAGTCGCTTTCCGAAATAAAAGGTGTGGAGTGGATACGCCTCCACTACGCTTATCCCGCGCAGTTTCCCGAAGACCTGTTTGCTGTGCTGCGCGACAATCCCAAGGTGTGCAAGTACATCGACATTCCCCTGCAACACGTGTCGGACACGGTGTTGCGCAACATGCGGCGGGGCATCGACGGCGTGCAGACACGGGCGTTGATTGAGCGCTTGCGGCGCGAGGTGCCCGGTATCGCCGTCCGCACCACGTTCATCGTGGGGCATCCCGGCGAAGACGAACAAGCGTTCGAGGCGCTGAAAACGTTCGTCCGCGACATGCAATTCGAACGGCTCGGCGTGTTTTGTTATTCCGAAGAAGAGGACACTTATGGCGCTAAACATTTCGAGGACGCCATCCCCGAGGCGGTGAAACAGTCCCGGCGCGAGGAACTCATGAGCCTTCAAAGAAACATTTCGGCGCAACAGTCCCTGTCGAAAATTGGTAAAATATATAAGGTGATTATCGACCGGCAGGAGGGCGAATACTTTGCAGGCCGCACGGAACACGATTCGCCGGAGGTGGATACGGAGGTATTTGTCAAAGCTGGCGGCCTTGTCGTTGGCCGGTTTTATGAGGTCAAGGTGGCCGCGGCCGGCGATTATGACCTTTATGCAACCTTAAACGCCTGAAATAAAGCATCAAAAGCCCAAATTAGCATATCTTAACAAAATTCTGCTTGCATTTCTGAAAAATGTGCTTATATTTGCATCGTTAATATTTTTGTTCTTTTTATTATTTGTTGGCGCTCGCTTTTAGTACTCTAGAAGAAGAAACATGAGAAATTTCCGAATATATCACGGAGGAATAAAGTTAGCGCCCACATTTTCCTTTTTTTCCCAGTTTATTTATTGTTGAAAAGACAAGTGTGGGCCTAATTTATTTGCTTGATATTGGTTTCTCATGACCACTTCTTTTAAAATAAATTGTTCTACGGGCTCGCGCTACGCTTATTCAGTTAAGAATTAACAATTAATAATTAATAATTAAGAATTATTTTTCTTAATCGCTTAATCGCTTAATCGCTTAATTACTTAATTACTTAATTTCTTAATCACTGTGTGGTGATAATAACAGCAAAAGATTGAAGATTGGAGTTCTTGTGGTTTGCTCTTCATGCTGCAATCTTTGATCTTTTGTTATTATTTTATATTTTAAATATACAAAA
>JAIRLC010000097.1 GCA_031259645.1 Prevotellaceae bacterium
GAACATAAAACCACGCTGCGCACTTTTCCGGTGGCGCCGATACAGTAATCGCCGATGATTCGGTAGTGGGGGCGTCCCGGCATGGCCGCTACGGGAATCAGCGACAGGTCGGTTTGTCCTGCCTCGAGTTGCCGGGCGCAGGCCGCCGGGGTGTCAATAGACAAGTCGATAGCTTCCGCCACTTCGGAGTGCCGGATTCCGTAAAGAAACGGAAGAGTATTCAGGTATGATACCGCTGTGACTTTTACCCTTGCCATAATCGGCAAAGATACTATTTTAATTTAGAAGTTCCAAAATTTCAAGATTTCAAAAAAGAACGCCGAATTAAATACCAGTCGAATGCAATAATCTTCCAAATACGTTACACTTGTTATTTCCAAAAAACACTTAAAAAAGCGCAAATCTAAGGTATAGTCAACAATTAATGACGTGAAGATAAGAAAAATAAATCATTTTTCAACATTGCTACTTAACGCACCTAATCAACAATCCGGCGCGACGTACGTCGTAGGGAACACCGCAATAGCCACTGTGGTAATTCAGCAAGTACGCAACATCCTTCGGGTCGGGTATTTGCTTTTCAGAGTCTTGGTCGAATTTTAAAGGCATTTCAGAAGACCAGTAACTGGCGTGAGTACTAACACCGGTCATCGAACTGACGGTACTGCCGGTAGTGTATCCGCCGTAGCCCCACTCGGTGCACAAAATAGCGGCAGAAGAACTCAGTATTAGCGCCTCAAAGTCGGAGCGTGTAGGTACCCGCCATGGCGTGGGACACAGGGTGGCGGCATTGGCGTCCACATACGGCCAATTATAGTAGTACCACGTGTTCGAGTCTTCGGTATAACTGCGACATTGCGGTTCGGTGTCACTATTTTCGAAAGTTTTTTCGTTACATTCGGGAATACGAATAGCATCGCTCCATGTTTGTTCGCCGAACACCCATGCTTTAGAAGAAGCGGCACGAGGAGGAGCGTCTGAGTTAATATCTAAAACTTGGTAATACAAATCTTTACTACAGCTGGCGAATGTTATCGCCACCATCGCAAGCATCATTATCATCATTTTTGATAGAGCCGCAATTAATCTCGGCTGTACGTTTTTCATAATTTCAAAATTTAAAGGTTTCATAATTCATTGTTTAATTGTTTAACTTATTCTTCCCCCTATTTTTTAAAGTTTGGCGTGCGGCTTACGTTTTTAGACCTTAAATTTGACTACATCAGCCAAATCCGGGTCAAAGGTAAGAAAGAATTTGGAATAAACAAGCGAGTGATTAAGACAATGTGCTAATGTGATTAATTGTTTAATGTGATTAATTAGGCTGGCGCCAGCCTAATTCGTAAATCCTAAACTCTTAACTAAAAGCTCCTGTCACACATTCTGCAGGATGTCGAGCAGCAGCAGCCAGAACTTTTTTACCGACGGGATGTGCAGCCGCTCATCCGGCGAGTGCGCATTTTTAATGGTAGGCCCGAATGAAATCATGTCAAGGCCGGGATATTTTTTCATGAACAACCCGCACTCAAGCCCGGCATGGATGGCTTTTACTTTGGGCTCGACCTGAAACAAGCGCTTGTACGACGTTTTGGCTATGTCGAGAATAGGGGAGTTGGGGTTGGGCTCCCAGCCTGGGTACCCGTCCACATGCTCAATCTCCGCGCCGGCCAGCTGAAACAGCGCATCCACCATGCGGGCTACATTGAACTTGGCGCCTTCGAGTGCGCTGCGCTGACTGGTCTCCACCACAATCTGCGCATCATCGTTTACTTTCACCGAAGCAAGATTGGTGGATGTCTCCACCAAACCCTTCATGGCGCTGCTCATGGCCATCACGCCATGCGGACAGGCATAAAGGGTGTGCAACAAACGCTGCTGCCCGGCCTTTTCCCATACGGTAAAGGGCGTTTCGCCGGCTTTCCGGGCTACGGGCTCCAACTTTTGCACAATGTTGGGGTCGTTTTTTGCATATTCGCTTTTGATGTCTTTCACATGCTGCTCAAACAACTGCGTCAGGCTGGTGGCTTGTGACGTGTTTACCGTAAAAATGGCGGAGGCCTCCCTGGCAATGGCATTGCGCAGGTTGCCGCCCGTGAACGCATGCAGGCGGATTTGGCAATATTGCTGCGCCTGCCACAAGAAGCGCGTGGCCACCTTCACGGCATTGGCGCGTCCGCGATGAATGTCGTCGCCGCTGTGCCCGCCGGTTAAACCGCTCACCGTGTAGGAATAAATCCGGTGGTCTTTCGGCATAATTTCTTCTTCCATGTCGAAAGAGCCCACCACACCGGTGCCTCCCGCGCATCCGATAAACAATTCGCCCTCGTCTTCCGAATCGAGATTTAGCAAAATATTTCCTTTCAGGAAGCCGGGCTCCAGGGCTTCGGCGCCCGTAAGGCCGGTTTCTTCATCCACCGTGAACAAGCATTCGACAGGCCCATGCATCAAATTATTGTCGGCCAGCAACGCCAATTGTGCAGCCATTCCAATGCCGCAATCGGCGCCCAGCGTAGTGTCCAAGGCCTTAATCCACTCGCCGTCCACATACAAGGCAATGGGATCAATTTCGAACCGGTGTTTTGAATAACTGTGCTTTTCGCCCACCATGTCCATGTGTGATTGCAACACTACCGTGGGACGTTCCTCCATGCCCTCGCTCGCCGGCTTGCGGATTAACACGTTCCCCACCTTGTCGCACTTGGCCTCGAGCTCCAGCTGCGCGGCAAAATTCATTAAATAAGCAATGATTTTCTCCTCATGCTTTGATGGCCTTGGAACGTAACTGATTTCGCCGAAATATTTGAATACATCGGCGGGGTCAAGTTTATGCAAC
>JAIRLC010000130.1 GCA_031259645.1 Prevotellaceae bacterium
TCAGATCCGGTAGAATATACCTACGACCATGTGATGATGGTGGTAAATCAGGGGAACTTTTCCGAAGGCAACGGCACCTTGGCTTATTATCATGAAACGGAACAAGAGATAGAGAATAATGTGCTACCTTATAATTTGGGCGCCATTATTCAATCGGTGGCCATTTCCTCGTCCAATGGGAATGTGTTTGTGATATGCAATAACCCCAGCAAGATTGAAGTGTTCAATGCCGTTACGAGAGAGGTGCTTGGCACAGAACTTTTTAAGGATCACTTGTTCGACCCGCGTTATATGGCAATGGACGACTACTATTTGTATATTACCAATTGGGGGCCGGCACAGGATGCGGGCGGCGAGTGGCTGACGCATCCCGCCTCGTATGTATTGCGTGTAGACCGCTACACAGGGGAGGTTGTTGATCAAATTCTGTGCGGCAGCGACGCCGAGGGGATTATTTCAACGGGTAGCAAGGTGTATGTCGCCACCGGCGAAGGAGTAGTTGTCCTTAACAGTTCCGGGAAAATAGAAAAAACCATAACTGCACCTACGTTTACGGGAGGGGCCAAACATTTGGTAACAGACGCCAATGGTCAGCTTTGGGTTTCGTACCCCGGAAACGGTTTGCTGAAAATCAATCCGCAAACAGGCGTGGCTATCGAGGAAGTGGACATACCGATTGACTGGATGGGGGGGCAGATTGCCATCAATGTGGAAGCCGGCAAAATTTATACGTATGAAACCACGTTTGATGCATCATACGAAGCGCAGGAAGCAAAGATTTACGAACTGGACATTGCGACAAAAACGTATAAAGAGTTTGCCACAGGAACTTATTTCTACAGCATCGGCGTGAGCCCTGCTACCGGCAACGTTTATACGGCCGAAGTGAATAATTTTTCGAGCAACAGTGAATTGCTTGTTTACAATGCTTCCGGCACGTTATTGCGCCGGCATTTAACGGGCATAGGAACTTGTGATTTCAAGTTCTTCTCAATTATTAGCACAAAGTAACGCGGTGTTTCCTATTTCTTGGGTTTCACATACGAGCCGTTCAATCCTTTCAGCACATCCTGTGTGATGTTTAATGAAGGATGCCCCTGCATCACCGCGTTGGTTGAGCCGCTAGTGCTGAGGATGAGCGAATAGTTGTGGCTTTTGTTGTATTCGGTCAGGTAGGTCAATACGGCGTCGTAAATACGGCGGAGCATGACGGCTTCTTCTTCAGACATGTCCACACGCAGTTTTTCGGCATATTGTTGCAAGTCCTGTTGCTTTTGTTGCAGTTTCATCTGCAACTCCTCAGCCTGCGAGCGGGTGATTAGCCCTTTCTGCACTTTTTCCTGAAAGTCTTTGGCTTCGCGTTCAAAGGAACGTCCGCGCTTGGTGAGGTCGTCATCGGCCGCTTTGGCTTTTTGTTCAAATTCGAGCCGCAATTCATGAAACATGTCATATTTATTCACCAACGAATCAATTTGAATGTACACGATACTGCCCTCGGCAGCTATCACGCTGCTGCTGTCGCTGCTGCCCGCTATGGCCGGCGCATAACCTTTTCCGCCGGAGCCGCAAAAATAAAGTACATATAATACAATAACCGCAACCGCTAAAACGGCGTTAACAATGAATGATGCTTTTCTCATAATTTCATAATTTTTAATTTTTAATTTTTAATTGTTTATGTTTCCATCGCTTGTGCGACCACAACCAGTATTGCGGATTGCGGTTAATGCTTTGTTCAAGTAACGCAGCGAAGCGGCGGGTGATTTCAAATTCGGGCAAACTTTTCGGGTCATCACAAATTTTGGTAAAGATAACCTTGTATTTTCCCCGGGCGACACGCAGCATTTCAACGTAAAACACAGGGAGGTTGCAGCGTGTGGCCAACTTCTCCGCTCCTTCAAAAAACAAGCTGTCCTGATGCAGGAAGGTTGTCCACGCTTTTGAAGAAGACGACGGCGACTGGTCGGCAATAAACACATACGACACGTGTTCGTCCTGATGCGTCAGCATGTAGCGCGAAATTTGCTGCATGGGAATAATGATGCTCTTGAGGTAGTGCGTCCGTATGCGCTTCATTAGTTTATCGACTACGCCGTGTTGTGGCTTGTAGGCTATTTTAAGGTTGAAGTACAGGCCTGCAAAGTTGAGGTACTCCCAGTTTCCGAAATGCCCCAGCACCCATACCGTATTTTGTCCTTGCCTGTCATAATCGATGACGGGTCCGGCATTTTCGAACGTAATAAATGAGCTCGCTTTTTTGGCGGAAACGCCCAGGGTTTTTATATTTTCAAAGAACAAATCGGCGAAATAATGGTAATATTGCCCGGCCATGTTTTTTATTTCGCTGTAACTTTTTTCGGGAAACGAGCGTGCCAGATTGGTATAGACTACAGATTTCCGATAACTTAACACATGGTAAAAAAAGAAATAAACCACATCAGACAAGACAAAGAGCACACATCTCGGCAACCGGGCCAGCGGATATAAAAAACACAATAATAATCCGTAAAGCAAATTTGTTAGCATGCAAATTTATCTAAAATAATTTACAAATATATAAAGAAGTTCGATTTATTTCACTATCTTTGTTAAATCTAACCCTAAAAAAAAGTAATTATGTTTAAAAATCACCCCAAAGGACTGCTTATACTCGCCTTAACAAATATGGGAGAGCGGTTTGGTTACTACACCATGTTGGCAATTTTGGCTTTGTATATGCAAGCGAAATTCGGCCTTTCGTCGTCGGTTACCAGTGTTATTTACGGTACTTTTTTGGGATTAGTCTATTTCCTGCCGCTCATTGGAGGTATTGTGGCCGATAAGGTATTGGGGTATGGGCGAACTATTTTACTCGGCATCGTGGTGATGTTTATGGGGTATTTGCTGCTGGCGCTTCCGAGCGGCGCTAACCTGACGGGGCAAATCATGATGTTTGCCGCCTTGCTGCTTATATCTATGGGAACCGGGTTTTTCAAAGGAAACTTGCAGGCGCTTGTGGGCAACTTGTATGAATCGGCACAATTCAAAGGGAAGCGCGATATCGCATTTTCCATATTTTACATGTTTATTAATATCGGCGCTTTCTTTGCGCCCAGTGTTGCCAATAGCATCAATAATGCCTTTTTAGCGAAAGAAAATTTCTCGTACGACGCCAGTATCGCGAAGAATTATGTGGCGCTGAATGATAAAGTGGTTGATGAGAAAACATTTGTAATTGAGGCGCTGGAAGGAAAAACCGCCGCAACCGAAAAAGACAGTGTGGCTATTATTAGTGCGGCCAAAAAAGCCGCCGGTGTTATTTTTGAAAGGGATAAAGCCGCTATCTTGTTCAAGTTGAAAGCAGCCGGCTTAAAACAACTGACGGCGTCGGGCGTGATTACGGAAACCGGCCAGCAAGTTACCGCCGACGAATACAAATTGCTGGATAGCCGCAACCCGGATGATAAGGTGGCGATAGCGGCGCTCAAAGAAAAAATCAGCCACATTGCGGTGACCAATCCCGCATGGTATGGCGACCCGGACAACCCGGAAACTTTTCCGCTAAATTTCGGCAAATATTACGTGGATAATGCCCTGAGCAAATCCTATAATCTGGCTTTTGGCGTGGCTTGCATCAGTCTTATTATCTCCGTACTCATCTTTCTTTTGTTTAAACGCACATGGCGGGCTTCAGACAAAACACATAAGCAACAATTGAAAGAAGCGAGCAGCAGCGGTAATAAGGAAAACGTGGTAGTACTGACAAAGGAACAAGTGCGCGAACGGGTAATAGCGTTGTTATTGGTGTTCTTCGTAGTGATTTTCTTCTGGATGTCGTTCCATCAAAATGGTCTTTGCATGACATTCTTCGCCCGCGACTACACCCAAAGCGTAATTAGTTCCACACAAAACATGATGTTTTCATTAGCCGGCTTGCTGCCTTTGACAGCGGTGCTTTACGGCATTTATTTGGCCACTATGGGGCTGTTCGGCGGAAAGCGCAATGCGCTTTTGGGCGGCTGCATTTCATTATTAGGTATAGTCGGGCTGGCTGCCTATTACTTCATAGATGTGAGCGCTTCTACTGCAACGAGCACCATTACGCCGCAAATATTCCAGCAATTTAATCCGCTGTTTATTGTATTGCTCACACCGGTGTCTGTGGCCTTTTTCACGTTCCTCGCCAGTCGCAAAAAAGAACCGTCGGCGCCCCGCAAGATTGGGTATGGCATGGTGATTGCCGCCTTAGGTTTCGTGGTGCTGCTCTTTGCTTCGCTGGGACTACCCGCCCCTGCTGAAATTGAGGGGGGAATTTCAAATGTGCTTGTCTCGCCGAACTGGTTAATCGGCACGTACCTGATATTAACCCTTGCGGAATTATTTTTAAGTCCGATGGGACTTTCTTTCGTGGCGAAAGTTGCGCCGCCGCAGTACAAAGGCATGATGCAGGGAGGTTGGTTGGCCGCTACGGCTATTGGTAATTTGCTGGTGGGCGTCATGGGTGCATTTTGGGATAAGTTGCCCCTGTATGCCTTTTGGGGTGTGTTGATTATTTGCTGTGTCTTGTCGGCCATGTTTATATTCTCTATTATTAAACGGCTCGAAAGAGCAACCGGGGATTAACTGCGGCGCTTAATGAATGAACTGAAATTATGGAAAAATGATTATCCGGGCTGAAATAGCAAAAAAACCGAAAGAGTTTTTATCTTTATGCAACCAGCATCACGTTCGTTCGTTGTACGCTTTCGGTTCCGCAACAAACGACCGTTTTGACGCTGAACGTAGCGATATTGATTTGTTGGTTGATTTATACGATAACGACCCCATCGTACAGGGAGAGGAATTGCTATCGCTATGGGATGGTTTTGAATTGTTTTTTCGCCGGAAAGTTGATTTGTTAACGCATGGTTCTATCCGCAATCCTTTTTTGCGTCAAAGCATAGACTCCCAAAAAGTTTTGATTTATGATGGAACGCGAATAATGCTTAATGACTGAACTGAAATTATGGAAAAATGACGTGTGGCTTGACCCCTACAAGCACGTGATTGTGCGGCGTCACGAACAGGCGCTGATTAGAGAACGCGAATTGCGTGAAAGTCATGCTTCGTTGGCCGATACAGCTAACGGGTACTTATATTATGGCCTGCACCACACCAACGCGGGCTGGACCTTTCGCGAATGGGTGCCGGGCGCTTCCGCCGTTTATTTCCTTGGCGAATGTAACGGTTGGTATAAATCACCTGCGTATGCACTTCAGCCCACAGATAACGGCAATTGGGAAATCAACTTTCCTCCCGAAACACTGGAGCATGGCATGTGTTACAAATTGCTGGTGGAGTGGAAGGGAGGCAGCGGCCTGCGCCTTCCTGCCTATACCACACGCGCCGTACAGGACGCACAC
>JAIRLC010000133.1 GCA_031259645.1 Prevotellaceae bacterium
TAACCATTAATCACTAATTATATATATATAATATAATCCCATATCACAAATATACATTGCAACACACAAGAAGTAATTAAGAAATTAAGCGATTAAGAAATTAAGAAAAATCATTCTTAATTATTAATTGTTAATTCTTAATGGAATGAAGTAGCGCGAGCCTATAGATAATTTATTTCCCATTCGACGGTCTAACGAAACCAAACGTGTTAAATAAATCAGGCCCACACTTGTCGCTTTAACAATACTATAAATTGGATTGAAAAAAGGAAAATGTGGGCGCTAACTTTATTCCTTTACACGTTATTCAAAAAGTTCGTTAGTTTTCGAAAAGAAAGTACTAAAAGCGAGCGCCAACAAATAATAAAAAGAACGAAGCACCTTTTCGGGGGCAAATATAAACACTATTTTTTTAAATACAACACTTTTGTTGTTAAAATATGTTATAAAATTTAATTTTAATCTTTCCGAACAAAAAACGGCCTTCGAAAAGGCCGTTTTAAATTGCAGGGGACAATGGGAGGTAAGATTATTCGGGTTGCGGTTCCGCTTGTGGCGGTGCCACTACCCGGCCTTTGATGTGAAGTATAATTTGCGCCGGCGTGCCGTTGGTGTACACCGTAAGCGTTTTATCAAAAGGCAGTAGCGACGAGGGGTTGTACGTGGCTTTTACCTCGCCTTTTTGTCCGGGGGCTACCGGCTCTTTCGTCCAGCCCGGGGTGGTGCATCCGCACGAGGCCGACACATTTTGGATGGTTACCGGCTCGCCGCCCACGTTGGTGAACTCAAAGGCATACGTTTGTGGCCCTGCATTCTGTACAATGTCACCGAAATTGTGAACAAGCGTGGTGAACTTCACAGTGGTGTCGGCTTGTTGCGCTTGTGCCGCCATGCCGGTTATCCAGCATAAAACGACGAATAAAAATACTTTTTTCATAATAATATTTATTTATAGTTTGTTATTTTCGTGATGCAAAGATGAGTACATCAAGCCGGTTATGCAAATTTGCCACATCAAAAATTGTAGCGTTTGCTTCAAAAAGAAGGGGTAATTCTTAAAAAACGTCAAAAAACAGTCGTTTTATGTCAAAAACGATTTTTTGTAGCGGTTTAGATTGTTATCTTTGTGCATGTTTTTTCGGAAAAGATATTGTTCGAGCCATGCCTTCGCCGCCCTTTTGCTGATTAGCGTGTGTGCATTGTTGGTATTGCAGTCGTTGTGGCTGTATAACACCTATCAATTGGCCTATAATCAGTTTATTGTTGAGGTTAACGACGCCTTTGACGAAGCGTGCCGGAAAGAGCAGTCGTATCGGCTGCCTGCGGGCGGTCTTGTCCATTCGGGCGATTTTACCATTCAGAGTTGCGGCATGGAAGAGATACGGATTATCAGACGTTGCCCTGATCCCGATACGGTGTTTTATGACAATGTGTATGGCCGGTCGTTGGAAACGCTTATCAACAGGGCATTTTATGAATTAAGGGAGCAGGTGTTGCCGCTGAATATCCATTGCCTCGCCGACCTCTTTGCCGGCGCCCTGCACGACAAGGGTATTCCTATTTCCTTTGTCATTGAGCGGTTTAATCCGGCTACCGGCGAGTTGTTGGAGACGTCGGCCGTTCCGAATGGCGGGAAGGGGAATATTTTCACACATGTGATTATTACCAATGTATCGGAAACGGAAGGGTTGCGGGCGAATTTGCAATTTACGAAAAGCAGCATTTTTAGCCGCATGACAGGGTCGTTGGCCTGCTCGGCGGGATTGTTGCTTGTCATCCTGTGTTGTTTTGGCTTGCAACTGCGGCTGATGCGCCGTAAAAAATACACGCCCGAAGTTTTACCGCCGGCCGATAAGGCCACGCATGCTAACGAGGGCTTTCAAATTGGGAAATATTATTTCAATGTGGGGAAAAACGAATTGCACGGCTTTGGCATGCAGGTGCACCTGAACCGGAAGGAAAACGGCATATTGGAAGATTTGTGCAGGGAACGCGGTAAGGTGGTGGAGCGAAGTTTCCTGCTTGAAAAGCATTGGGACAGCGGCGGGTTTATTTATTCACGAAGCCTCGACACGTATATTGCCGCTTTACGGAAGTACCTGAAAAACGATGCTTCGGTGCAAATTATTACCTTGAAAAGCGTGGGATACAAACTCACGGTAAAAGAGTGACGGGGCGGGAACTAATGCCGTTTTGAATAAAGTATCCTGCAACGTTCGGCAATTTCTTCACATACGTCCGCCGGTGGAATATTTTTTTTGCCTTCGCTGCGCAGCTCCTTGTCGAGATGCTTGAACCGGGCAAGGCACTTGCGGTTTTCCGGGTCGGCGTCCAACAGTTTCCGGAACGTCTTTTTGTCCTTTTCGAGTAACCCTTTTTTGAAGTCCTCTTTAATCATACGCAGAAACCGGCGCTGGTTTTTATTGGTTATGAGAAATAGCCCCATGCGGAAAGTTTGTTTTTTAAATGTTTTCGGGTTTTGTACACTATCGCTTTGACCTTGTTCTCCGGACGTCCGAGCTTTTCGCTGATTTCCTCATAGGCCAAGTCTTCAAAATATTTCAGGTAAAGGATGGCTTGCTGTTTTCTGCCGAGTTGGGCGATAGCCTTACGGAGCATCAGGCGTTGCCCGGCCTTTTGCCAGAATTGCGCCCGGTTTTCCTCGGGGACAAAATACATGCTGTCGGCGGGCTCGTCCATGTTCCCTTTGGCTTTCATGAAATCAAGCGCGAGGTAAAGTCCCATGACATATACCCAATTTTCGAATTTACAGGAGAAGTTGAATTTACGGAGGTTGTGGTATGCTTTTACGAAGGTATGGCACGTGAGTTCTTCGGCCTGCGCTTTGGAGTTGGTGATGCGGCAATGCAGGCCGAACACCGGTTTTTGATACCGCCGCACCAACTCAAGATATTGCTGCTTGTCGCCGGCAAGAACAGCTTTTATCATGTTGTATTCTTCTAACCATGTGTTTGTAGCTTGCATATTTGCATTGGTTTTGTTATGCAAAAGTAGTAATTATTTTTTGAAAGTTTGGTTTTTTCAGCTACCTTTGTGTAGTTTCAGGAAGGCGAAGTAATTCGCCCGTTTTATATGTATAATTATTATTCTGTTGTTACTTCATTACACGAAAGCTTGGGTGAAAGGTTGGGTGAAAGGTTAGGTGAAAAGTTGGGTGAAAATCAACAAAAATTGCAGACATTGAATAAAGAAGACATCATCAATGAGTAATACCATCAACATAGGGCGAAAAGACGTGCTGTGGAATTACGCCGCTACATTCCTGCAAATAGG
>JAIRLC010000044.1 GCA_031259645.1 Prevotellaceae bacterium
GCCTATCGCATTTCCATTTCGTGGTGGATATTTGCGTTGGCCGCTGTTGCGGTAACCGCCCTGACCGTACTCAGCGTGGGCATACAGGCCTACCGCGCCGCCACCGCCAACCCGGTGAACGCGATAAAAACAGAATGACGGTGAAAGGGAGAACGGTCAACGGAGAACGGAAAAACCCTTTCTCCGTTCTCCTTTCCCCCTTTCCCCAACTCTTAACTCTTAGTTCTTAACTCATAACTCTTAATTAAT
Organism: Prevotellaceae bacterium; assembly: GCA_031259645.1. Lineage (GTDB taxonomy): Bacteria > Bacteroidota > Bacteroidia > Bacteroidales > UBA932 > JAIRLC01. Next base: position 250 of record JAIRLC010000044.1, read on the forward strand.
ATTATGATTACAACATTTCGTTATTTTACACGCGACAAGGTTTTTTCCCTGATAAACATGCTGGGACTGACCATAGGGTTTACCGCCGTATTATATATCGGCTGTTATATTGCCCGGGAGGTAACGTACGATAATTTTCATAAGGACGGCGCCTACATCTATCGTGTTTCCACAGAAGCAACCGTAAAGGGCGAGAGCTCCGGCGAACATTATGTGATAACTCCGCCCATTGGGCCGGCAATGAAATCGAACCTTCCGGAAGTGGAAGAATACGTCCGTATCGCAACGCCACGAACGTATCACATTGCACACCACAACGAGTTTTTCAAGACCGATAATGTGGGCTTTGCCGACACTTCCTTTTTCCGCTTCTTCACTTTCCCGCTTGTGGAAGGAGCGGCCGCCAACGTGTTAGCCGCGCCTTACAGCATCGTGCTGACCGAAGAAACGGCCGTCAGGATATTTGGGAACGACGACCCGCTCGGCAAGACCGTGCGGATAGATGGGAAAGAATACAACGTTACCGGCGTGGCCAAAAATCCGCCCCAAAATTCCGAAAACAAATTCAACGCGCTGATTTCATTTTCCACCCTGTACCGCATGCCCGACCGCTACATGGGGTGGAATGGAGGCAACCAATATATTACTTACGTCCGCTTATCCCCCCACGCGGAAGCGCCGGCAGTAAGCGAAAAATTGAACAACCTTTTGGACGAACGTTTCGGCGAAGACTACAGAAATGCCGGCATTACTATAAAAGCCTTCCTGCGGCCAATGCGCGACCTGCATCTTCATTACAGCTACGAGTCGCGTTACTTGCGCATCATTCTGTATGTGTTGTCGGCTATGGCTTTGCTCATTGTTGTGGTGGCCGTTATCAACTTTGTCAACCTCACCACTGCCCGCTCGCTGAAAAGGATAAAGGAAGCCAGCGTGAGAAAAGCATTCGGCGCGCGACGTTTCAATTTGATAAAACAGTTCTTGGGCGAATCGCTGTTTGTAAGCCTGACGGCTTATGTGGCAGCGTTACTTCTGTTTAAGTTGTTGGAGCCGGTGTATGTCGCTTTAACGCACAGTCGCCTTGTCGTGGACGAGAACAGCCTGTTCGTTTTCGGCGTGGTGTTCCTGTTAGCCTTGCTCACCGGCGTGGCCGGAGGCTGCTACCCGGTATTCCGCCTCTCGTCGATTCCCATACAGGACGTAGCCAAAGGCGGCAGCGAACAAAAACGCAAAAAACATGTCATACAAAACATACTAATCGTACTGCAATTGGTCATTTCCGTAGTGCTGATTATCCTGACGCTCGTGGTTACCTTTCAACTTTCCTACGTCCGCGACAAAGACGTGGGATTTACCAAAGAGGGCATACTAATCCTCAACCTTGTCGGCAAAGCCGAACAACAGGCGAGCCTGCTGCTCAAAGAACGGCTGGCCGCTATCCCTGAAATCTCGGCCGTTTCCGCTTCGTCGGAACTGCCTTACGGCGATTTCACACGAAACGGTTACCTCCTGCCGGAAGCGGAAAACTTCACGCTGATACACGTCGTTGAAGTAGACGACGATTTCCTGAACGTGTATAACCTCAAAGTAAAGACCGGACGCTTCTTTTCGCGCGACCGGGAAGCCGACAAATCCGCTTATCTGGTCAACGAAAAACTGGCGTTGTTGTTGGGCGGCACAGAGGAGGCCATCGGACAAAAAATAAAAAGAAGCGGGCCGCACGACATCATCGGCGTGGTGAACGATTTTAATTACGCCTCGCTGTATAGCGACATCCAGCCTTTAATCATCAGCAATAACCCGGAGACCGGCGTGTTCGGAAAATTATCAATAAAGTACCGCACGACGGATGTCGCCGCATTGATACAGCAGATAGAGAAAACATGGAAATCCTTGCATCCCAACTTGCCGTTTGAATATGCTTTCTTTGACGAGTTGTACGAAAGCCAGTATAATTTGGAACGCTACTTTCGTGGCTTTTTCCTTTGTTTTGCTGTCATCACCCTGTTGCTGGCCGTACTGGGAATGTTGAATTTGATGGCCTATACCACGGAGCAGCGGAAGAAAGAAATAGGTATCAGGAAAACATTGGGGGCCTCCGTGCGGAACATTTTAGCGCTTTTACTCCGGGAAACCGGCTGGCTGGTGCTTATTGCCAACCTGATTGCGTGGCCGCTTGCCTGGTATGCGGCGCAACTGTGGTTAAATAATTTCGTTTATCGCATATCCGTGGGCTGGTTGATTTTCGCACTTGCGCTGTTTGCTTCTGTTGTCCTTGCGGTGCTCAGCGTGGGCATACAGGCTTTCCGCGCCGCCACCGCCAACCCGGTGGAAGCGATAAAAACGGAATGACGGGAAACGCACTGTGTAATAAAGAACAATTTCACAGAGAATGTGGGAAAAAATATTAAAAAAACTGGAAATTATAAGAATAATAGAAAGATTTTTCTTACATTTGTCTATTATCCATTATTACTAAGGAGATGTCAAACATGAAAAAAAGATTGATTTTATGTATTATGCTGGGCTTCGCCATGGTGCTGCAAGCGCAGGATATAAAGTTGAACGCCCCTGAAAGGAAAGGCGGGAAAAACTTACTGGAAGCGTTGAACGAACGCCGTTCCGAACGCGTGTATGTGAAAAAAACAATGCCGGCGCAAACGCTTTCCAATTTACTTTGGGCCGCCAACGGCTTCAACCGCGACGACAAGCGCACGGTGCCCACTGCCATGAACAGGCAGGAAATGGAGCTTTATGTGGTCTTTGATGACGGTGCGTATTTCTACGATGCCAAAAAAAACGTACTTCAGCGGATTGTGGACGGCGATGTGCGAGCTGCGTTGGGACAGCCTAACATCACCAATGAGGCCGCCCTGTCCATCGTGATGGTGGCCGATTTGAATAAATCGTCTATAGAGAGTGCGCGTATTTCTTCGGGGTATATTTCGCAAAACATTTATTTGTTTGCCGCGTCGGAAGGATTAGGCACGGTGGCGCGCGGCTCCTTCAAAGGCGAAGAATTGGCAAAAGCTTTGCGCTTGAACGAAAAGCAAACCGTGGTGCTGGTGCAGCCGGTAGGCTTTTTGAAATAGCCGGGAATACAACCATTAAATCACTTTGAGACTTGCGGGGTTTTGCCTGTTGTCAAACAATGTAATAATAAGTATTTTTGTGGGATTTACTTTATAATAAAGGCTTATTTGTCTTGTTAGAACACAGCGTCGAACCATGTTATTTTGTGTACTTGCCGGATAGATAAATGGAAACTTTATAATGAAAGATAATGCCTCGTCTAAACGTTTGGCAAACTTTTTGACCTCATGTGACGTCCAGTGATTTTCCAAATAATCAAAAACAACATTTAATTTGTTTTGGGCTTCAGCAGTCCATTCAATAGTCAAGCCAGTGTTCATAGCGTTTTTTTACCTTTGAGTGAGGTGTGGTTCTTCCGTTAGCGGCATCGGCCAGCCCTTGCTCTATGGACGTTTGTTCTTCTGCCGAAAGCGTGTTCCACCAATCTTGCTGGCATGTGCTTCGCTCTTTAATATTACCAAGTAAACCAAGCGTCGCAGGGTCGTTTAGTTCCGTTATCCAATGGATAATGTCTAATTTTTGTGTCGTAACATTCATAACATTTGGTTTTTTGCAAAGATACAAAATATCTAATATCTATCGTCTATTTGTCTAATATCTATTGTCTGCTAAGCAAAGCAATCACCTCAGGCAGGTTGGTGAAATCGGGAATTACCCATTGCACGTGCTGTTTCAACAAGTCGGGGGCAAGGGTTGTGGCTACGCCCACTACTTTCGCGCCGGCGTTTTTGGCCGCCGTAATGCCTGCCAGAGAATCTTCAAAAACGAGGCACTCCTCCGGAGCCGACTGGAGTTGCGAGGCCGCCAACAGGTAGCACATCGGGTCGGGTTTCCCTTTGGTGATATGGTCGGCAGTAACCACCACCGGGAAATAGCGCTCGAGCGGGAGTTTTTTCATGGCCGCTTCCATTTTTGCGGCAGGCGAACTGGTCACAATCGCCTTCTTGTATCGATGTTTTTCGAGATAGACGATGAACGCCATAACACCGGGCACCGGCGGAAATTCCATTTGCAACTCGAAGGCTGCCGTGCGCTCCAGAATGTTGGTTTTTTCCTGCGCCGGATAGTCCCCGAAATATTTATCCATGATTTCCTGCAGCGGAACACCTTTTATTAATGATGCGAAATTTGAAATGCCGAAATTGTATTCTTCGGCTATCCGGTTAAAGAACATGTCATATTGCGGTTCTGTGTCGGCCACCACGCCGTCGAAATCGAACAGTATAGTTGTAATCATAATGTAAATACTCAATTAAAATGACTTGCAAAGATAAGTAAAAACAGCCAAAACAGGAATATTTTAGGTATCTCTTCGTCTTATTTTCCCTACTTTTAGGTATTTTATTAAAAGAAAAGAGGCCTTACCTTTGCACCATCTTTTCATGGGATTACTGAGCCATTGTTAAAATCAGGAGAACCGCGGCATAGAAATGTGTTGCGGCTCTTTCTTTTAAAAATAAGTTGTATCTTTGTTCCATTCTAATTATAATGATATGCACAAACTGGGAAAATACAAGGAAACCGACAGCATGGGCGACTTGATTACGGAACATTACAGGATGCTTTTATTGGTTAGCCGTTTTGGAATTGCACTCGGATTCGGGGATAAAAACATAGGCGAAGTATGTCGCGAAAGCGGCGTGGACGTGACCACGTTTCTCGCCATTGTGAATATGCTGTTTGACGAGGACGATACCCGCAATGACGTGTCGGAAAATATTTCTATCGAGTCGTTACTCTCATACTTGCACAATACGCATGATTATTTTCTTAACTTCCGGCTTCCGGCTATCAGGGCCAAACTCTATGAGGCAATAGGCGGGGAGCAGGGAAATCTTTCGCATGCCATCATGAATTATTTCGACGAATATGTGGCCGAAGTGCAGAAACACATGATGTATGAAGAAAAAACCGTATTCCCTTACGTACAGTCATTGCTTGACGGCAAAAAGAAAATTGATTATAATATTGACGTGTTTTCGCGGCAACATGACCGGATAGAAGCGCGCCTTACGGAATTTAAGCAAATCATCATAAAATATTATCCGGTGAAAAGCACCAATGAACTTAACAACGTCTTGAATGACATTTTCAACTGTGAACGCGACCTCGCGTTGCATAATGCCATTGAAGACCGCCTGTTCGTGCCTTCAATCATGGCGTTGGAAAAGAAAAAAGATTTACACGCATGAGCGCTCCGGTAAAAATAACATTGGCCGAACCTTCGGTGATTATTCGCAATGGGATGTTGTCGATATTGAGACGGCTGAGCACGTTGCATGTGGAGGTTTTTGAAGTGAGCGATATGGAGCAGTTGAAAAATTCGTTAGGATGGCAGAAACCCGATGTGTTGATGGTCAACCCCTCATTCCTCGACGGTTTTTCCCTGCAACAAATCAAAAAAGAGGCGGGCAACGACCAACTGCGGTGCATTGCGCTGCAAAGCGCGCTGTCCGATAACAGCACGCTGAAAGTTTATGACGAAGTCATCTCCATATACGACAGCGCCGACCAGATTAAAGAAAAACTCACAAAGATTATTCACGAACCGGAAGAAGACCGGCGGCACGAATCGTTGAGCGGACGGGAGAAAGAAGTTATTGTGTGTGTGATTAAGGGCATGACGAATAAACAGATTGCCGATGAGTTGCGCCTTTCGGCACATACGGTGATTACACACCGCCGGAATATTTCTGCAAAATTACAAATCCACAGCACCGCCGGCCTTACCATTTACGCCATTGTAAACAAATTGGTGGAACTCGACGAGGTGAAAAACTTTGTGGCGGATACAGATAATTAAATAAGTTTTTTTATATTTGTAAATTATTAACAATAATTGAAATACCTATGAAAATACAACATGGCTTTTTGGTGAGTTTTCTTCTTTCTTTAATGTTGATTTCGTCATGTGTTAAAGATAACGAAGATCAGAAATTTATTGAACCTCTTGTCGCGGATTTTAATTATGAAGACAAAATTGATCGGTATGAATTTACAAGTACTTCAACCGATGATAACTTGACTTATAGATGGGAAGTTGTAAATAGCACGCTTCCTATTGTATTTAGCGCAGCTAATGCTGTTACTTCTTACTTTCTATTGCCTGATATTTCGGAGCAAACCGCTGTTGATATTAAACATACAGTGGCAAATGGTGAAAGTTCGGGCACAATTACCAAAAGTGTTTCTTTACCTCCGCTAACATGGTATAGAAAATATAGTTTTGGAACGGCGTTAACGTCGGAACGTAGCAATAATGTAAACTATGATTGGTATATAGATCAGGGATCTTCCGGAAACTATTCCAATATAAACTGCGGGCCAGCATGTGTTACAATGGCCATTAAATGGGCGAAATCAGATTTTACGGGAACTGCCGAAGAGGCAAGAGATCGTTATTTGCCTGAGCTCAATGGTTGGTGGTACACGAATAACATTATCGATTATCTAAATGAATATGATATTCCTAATACTACTATTCCTTTGCCCAATGCGGATGCATTAATTGCGGAATTAGATAACGGAAATATTGTTATTTTATGCTTGGATATGTACTATATTCGTTCTCAAGAATATGAACAATGGCCAGTTGATAAATTTTATCCTACCCGAAGTGCCGATTGGGGACATTTTATAGTAGTAAAAGGTTATAAAATACTTGGCACTCGTGTTTTTCTGGAAGCATATGATCCGTATTCTTTAGGCCACAGATATGTCAAAAATAATGCGTTTTTGGGGCTTGACAGGCTATACAGGGCAGAAGACATTGTTCAGTCCACTGATATTTGGTGGAAATATGCAATTGTTATCGCTAAGCATGGCGCTGGTGGAGCTATAAATAAAGCGAGCATAAATGCTGTTTCTCCTCAAAATATTCCGAACCAGAAAGGAAGATAAAAATGTAGCGAAAATTATTTGTTACATTTTTCTTAATTTATTAAACTGTTGAAATCTGTTGGTCTTAGCAGATTTGTTGAGGTTGTTTTTGTATTTGTTTTATATTTTTAGTATTTTTGTTGTGCTCGGATTGACTTTATAATCCGTGAAACTTAAAAATTAACTGATCATGAAACAGTACCACGCATACGCGCTACACAACTTCCGCACAATTCCTCAAATTGCTTCACTACCGGAAGACATGATTAGGGATATTGAAACGGTGGGAAAAGTATTGCCGTTCAAAACGAATAA
>JAIRLC010000090.1 GCA_031259645.1 Prevotellaceae bacterium
GGTCCCGCCTACCTGTTAAAAAATGATGTACTGAAAGGCATCATGTGGTTTACCTTCGACCCGCGTAATCCCATAAATCAAATTGCCGTACCGGTAGCCCGTGTAAAACAAATTATTGAACTAAACCGGAAAGGAGAAAAAGCCGAATTTCTCGCAGAAAATAATCATATTCCTTCCGCAATGCCCGACTTTATAAGCTCGGCAGGTGAAGACAGCATCACCCGTTTCGACCGGTCGAAGAAACGGCACGATCGCAGCCGCAACGGGCAAGGACATGCAAAGGAAGAAAGGAAGAAACCACAACAGGCAGCAGGACAAGGACAAAACCCGCGGCAAGAACAGTTTGCCAAGTCTTCAAAAAATAACGAAAAAAGGCACAAGCGCCGGAGACATCCGCATAATAACAAAACCAACCCTGCCAAAAATGAAAAGCAACAATAAAGTTTATATTCTTTATTTACTATTTGCGATTGGATATTTGTTCACAGCGTGTACTACGCCTGCAACATTTGAAAAGATTGTCAAACTCAATAATGACAAATGGCTGAAAGACAGCGTCATCAATATTACCCTGCCGATAACCGACACATTGGGCGTCTATGCCATCATTGTTGATTTGCGTAACAACAATGATTATCCTTTCCGCAACATTCATCTTTTCGTCGATGTGGTATCGCCAACCGGCATAACCGTATGCGATACGGTAGAATACGAACTGTCGGACATGCAAGGGAAGTGGCTTGGAAAACGGGGAAGCTACTGGATTGACCACCGGTTGTCTTATCGCCCAACGGTGATATTTCCCGAGACCGGCCATTATGCGTTCGGCATCCGGCATGGCATGCGCGCCGATACGCTGCTTGGGATAGGCGCGGTGGGCCTTCGTCTCGAATTGATTGATATTGAAAAGTAGTGGGCAAAAACAAGTATTTACGATTTCGCGAAAATGAAACTTTCACGTTGCTGTATCAACCGGCATTTGAAGAGATATTCCGCCGTGATTTCAAGTTTAAAGGAGTGTGGCGCGAGCAGGTATTTCACAATAACAACCCCATTGTATTGGAGCTGGGATGCGGAAAAGGCGAATATACCATCACGCTTGCCTTGCATGCTCCCGAAAAAAATTTTATCGGCATCGACATCAAAGGGGCGCGGTTGTGGCGCGGCGCAAAGACGGCCACCGAAAAACAACTTCAAAATGTAGCGTTCATCCGCACGCGTATTGATTTTATCGAATCGTTTTTTGCACCGCACGAGATTGACGAAATTTGGATTACGTTCCCCGACCCGCAACCGAAAGCGGCGCGGAAACGGCTCACTTCACCGCTTTTCCTGACCCGCTATCGCAAATTTTTAAAACCCGGCGGACACATTCACCTGAAAACCGATAGCCGCCCGCTGCACGACTACACCAAAGCGCTGGCCATGCACAATCATTTGAAAGTGTGGGAAAGCAGTACCGATATTTATGGCTCAGGGTTTGCCGATGACGTGTTATCCATTAAAACGCACTACGAACAACTGTTTCTCAAAAAAGGAATACCCATCACTTACCTGAAATTCAGTATCGATGGTGAGGATATAATACAGGAACCCGAAGAAATTTTTAAGCACGCCTAACATTGTTACAGCTTCGCCACAAAACCGGCAATCCGGCGCAAAGCCTCCGTCAGTGTTGGCTTGTCTATGCAGTAGGAAATGCGCACATAATTTTTGTAAGCGTCGCCGAACGCATCGCCGGGGATGATGGCCACGTTGGTTTCCTGCACCAGCCGGCGGGCAAAGGCGTCGCCATCCACGCCAAAGTTTGCGGTGGAAAGGTATAAGTAGAAAGCGCCTTGCGGCGGCTTGCAGTCAAACCCTGCCTGTGTAAGCTCACAGCAGGCATATTCCATATTGGCACGGTACGACGCTACCATGTGCGCCAGCTCCTTTTCGGTTTGCGGGTCGAGCACGGCTTGCAGCGCATACTGCCCTATGGTGGAAGCGGCGGTGACGTAATACTGATGCACCTTGGCGATTTCGTTAATCACGTCCTTGCCGGCCAACACCCAGCCCAAGCGCCAGCCCGTCATGCTGTGCGACTTGGAGAACGAATTGACCACAATAAGCTGCTTGCGCAATTCGGGATACGCGCCGAACGACTTGTGGTCGTTGGTGTACAGGATGCGGTTGTACACTTCGTCGGCAATCACGAAAATGCCGGTGGTGGCTAAAAATGCGGCGAGTTCGTCGCGGTTCTTGCGGCTAAGCGACGCCCCCGTAGGGTTGGAAGGGTCGGTAAGAATCACACATTTTGTTTTGGAAGTGATGTGTTTTTTTAAATTTTCTACCGTAAGTTGAAAGCCGTCGGGCGCGGTATCGACGGTTTTTGCCGTACAACGGTTCAGCAAAACCAGCGGCTCGTAACCCGAGTAGGCAGGTGCGGGAATAATCACCTCATCGCCTTCATTCAGTATGGAGCATAACGAGGCGGCCAGGACTTCGGTGGTGCCCACGCCCACGATGATTTCCTCGAGGTCGTAATCGAAGCCGAAGTGTTGTTTGCAATAGCGGAGAATTGTTTCCTGGGTAACCTGTGCACCGCGGTTGGGCGTGTAGGTGGTGATGTTGCGGTGAAGCGCTTCAACGGCTTTTTCTTTCACGGGCGCCGGCGTGGGAAACAGCGGTTGGCCTAACGTGAGTTTAATTACATCATCAAACCGGTTGCAATACGTATCGAATTGCCGTATTTTTGAAGTCTGTATTTTACTTAGATTTTTGTTAAATAATGACGTCATGACTTACTATTTATAACTTTTCAACATGCAATATAGTAAATCATTCGTTAAAAAACAAATTTTTCTATCTTTTCCACACATTGATAATTTCGCCGATATACATTTTGTGGAAATCGTGCCGGGGGTAGTTTTTTTCGGCAATCGCGGGGTCAATGAATAATTCAGGGTCGAAAAAGTCGCTGTAAATTTTCTTACATTCAATAATCATGTAGGCTTCGCCGAAAGCCATGGCGCCCACGGGTGTTTCCAGGGGGGTAAAGCCCACTTCTTTCACCTTGTCGCCGTCGCGACCCGATTTGCTACCCAAGATACTGAGGGCATCGCGGTAATTTTCGCGGAAGAACGACAGGGTGAAATGCTCGCCGCGCTCCATAAATTCAAACGTGTAGCGTTGCGGGCGGACAAATACAATCGCCACGTTTTTATTCCACAGGTGTCCCAGCGTGCCCCAACTGGCGGTCATGGTGTTGAATTTGTCGGCGCAGCCTGCCGTAATCAGCATCCAGTTATCGCCGATAAGCTTGGCGGGGCTTTCACGCAGGTCTTTGATGTCGGTTTTTTTGTAATCGTTCATAGTCGTTGCTATATTAGGTTTGTTGTTGCACGAGAGCAGGGCAAGTATAGCCAATGCCGGGAACAGTTTTTTCATGAGATATTGAATTTTTGAATATTTTCGATTTTGTAGTTATTAACCAAGCTGATTCACAAAAGTAGTAATTTTAATTATAATGTAAAAAAATCCTGTTCTTTTTTTTTCGAAAACCTTTTCTATCTTTCTTCTATAAATTCTATCGGGATTTTTACCCGTTTGTGGGTAAATTTAAAATTTTCATGTAAATTTGCGGGAAATAAGGGTTATGAAAACAACAAATGAATACCTCCGCCTGTTGCGTGATTACAAGCGTGCCTATGCCGCAGAATACGGCATAGCACGCATGGGTATTTTCGGGTCGGTAGCCCGCGGCGAACAAAGAGAAGACAGCGATATAGATATATACTACGAAGGCCCCTCAATGGGCTTGAAATCCCTTGTGCAACTGCCTCGTGAACTGGAAGATGTGTTAGGTGCACCGGTAGATGTCATTCGCCGGCACAGCAACCTCCAACCACACTTTATCGACCGTATCATGAAAGATATTATTTATGTATGACAAGACACGCATAATAGATTTGCTTTGCAGCATCGAAAAATCGCTGCTACTCATCTTGGAACAAACGAAAACAGTCAAGTCAGTGAACGATTTTATAACTACTCCGAGTGGCGTTTTTATGCTGGACGCTGTTTGTATGAACCTCCTTTCAGTGGGAGAGGCAATAAAAAATATTGATAAACAAACCGACCGCAAATTATTGTCAAATTATCCCTCTGTTCCATGGAAAGACATTATGGGTATGCGCGATAAAATAGCACATCATTATTTCGAAATTGATGCTGATGCGATTTTTGACATATTGCGTCATGATCTGCCGCCACTGCTATCTGTAATCAAGCAGGTGAAAGAAGATATCATAACCTCCTGTTCGGCGTAGCGCTCTCACGATGCCGCTACGCACAAAGCCGCCCGCAGTTGCGGGCGTTTGTTTTTGTGTGATGCAAAGATTTTAGCGTACAGGGAAAATATTTGCTACCAGATGTGGGCTTGCTTATCGGAGGCAAGGTGCATGCCGTTGCCGGGCTGCACGTGGAAGGCCTCAATGAACGCCTGAATGTGAGGCAGCGTGCCGTTTACCCGCCATCTTCCCAAGGAGTGCGGGTCTTCTTTGGTGCGACGCAGGATTTCCTGCTCGCGGATGTTCCCGGCCCACACGCCGGCATAAGCGAGGAAGAACCGCTGTTCGGGGGTAAATCCGTCCATTTCGCCTTGAATTTCGCCGGCTGCCTTAGCTTTTTGCAATGCCTGATAAGAAATTTGCACGCCGCCGTTATCGGCAATGTTTTCGCCTAAGGTAAACGAGCCGTCGGCCTTCACGCCGGGCGCCACTTCAATGTTGTTGAAATAGTCGATTAGCACTTGTGCGCGCGCCTTGAATTTCTCAGCGTCGCCGGGCGTCCACCAGTCTTTCAGGTTTCCTTCCCGGTCGTATTGCCGTCCCTGGTCGTCGAACCCGTGCGTCATTTCATGACCGATAACCACGCCAATGGCGCCGTAATTTACCGCATCGTCGGCGTCCGCGAAGTAGAAAGGCGGTTGCAAAATGCCGGCCGGGAAACAAATTTCGTTGGTGGTGGGGTTATAATACGCGTTCACCGTTTGCGGCGTCATGCCCCATTCCGTAACGTCTTTGGGCTTGTTGATTTTGGCCAAATCCTCTTGCACGTCAAATTCATTGGAGCGAATGGCATTGGCAAAATAACTGTCGGTTTTCACTTCCAACTTCGCATAGTCTTTCCACTTGTCGGGGTATCCGATTTTCACACGGAAGGCGTGCAGCTTGTCCATCGCTTTTGCTTTGGTGGCGCCGTCCATCCACTCGGCGCTCTGGATACGCTCGCCCAACACGGTTTGGAGATTGCTTACCAGATGCAACATGTTTTCTTTTGCGGCAGGTGGAAAATATTTGGCCACATACATTTGTCCTACGGCTTCGCCCAAGGCGCTGCTCACGTTGTTGACTACCCGTTTCCAGCGCGGTTGTTGTTGTTCGCGTCCCGAAAGCACGCGGCCGCAGAAATCGAAAGCTTCCGTTACGAAGTCATCACTGAGGTACGACGTGGCCGCACGGATTACGTTCCAAGCCAAATATGCCTTTATATCCTCCGTCTTTGCGGTTTTTAGCACGTCGTTCACGGTTGTGATGTATGCCGGTTGCGCCACGTTCAGCGAGTCGAGCGCAGTTAAATTTAACCCCGCAAAGTAAGCGTTGAAATCAAATTCGGGAATTAACGCAGCCAGTTCGCTCACACTTTTTTTGTGGAATGACTTGTAAGGGTCGCGGAGGTCGTGGCGGCTCATGAAGCCTTTGGCTAAGCGGGTTTCAAGTGCGAGCACATTCTTTGCCAACGCTTCCGGTTTCCCATTAACCAACCTGTCGTAACCCGACATGCGGAACAAATTGGTGAGCATTACTATATATTTCTCGCGAATTTCTTTGCTGCGGGCGTCCTGGTCCAAGTAGTAATCGCGGTCGCCCATGCTGATGCCGGTTTGATACAGCCAGCCGATGTTCATGCTGCTGTTGGTGAAATCGGCTTCGGAAAAAAGACCGAAGAAAGGATGCAATCCTTTTTTGTGCAGGAAGAGAATTTGCGCTTTAATATCATTTTTGCTGTTTAACGCGGCAATGTCTTGAAGATATTCTTTGATGGGCCCGGCGCCTTGCTGATTGAGGGCTACAGAGTCCATTCCCACATTATAGAAAGTAGCGATTTTGTCGGCTACGGAGCCGGGTTCATTTTTAGTTGCGGCAAGGCCGGTGATTAAACCGTTTACCTGTTTCACATTGTCTTCGGCCAATTTGTCAAAGCTGCCGTAACGTGCGTATTCCGGCTTCAAAGGGTTATTCGCCATCCACCCGCCACAGGCGTATTGGTAGAAATCAT
>JAIRLC010000074.1 GCA_031259645.1 Prevotellaceae bacterium
GCCTGTTGGGCGTTGTTGCAATAATACGAGTGGAACATTTTAAGGAAAGCCCATTGCGTCCACTTGTAATAGGCGGGGTCGCAGGTGCGCACTTCGCGGCTCCAGTCGTAGGAAAACCCTATTTTGTCGAGCTGCGCCCGGTAGCGCTCAATATTATTACGGGTAGTGACGGCGGGATGTTGCCCGGTTTGGATGGCATACTGTTCCGCCGGCAAGCCGAATGCGTCGTATCCCATAGGGTGCAGCACATTATAGCCCTTCAGCCGTTTGTAGCGGCTGTAAATGTCGCTGGCGATGTACCCCAGCGGGTGCCCCACGTGCAAGCCTGCTCCAGAAGGGTAGGGGAACATGTCGAGTACATATAACTTCGGACGTTTCTTGTCGATGTCCACCGCGTTAGTGCGGTGCTCAGCCCAGTATTGTTGCCATTTTTCTTCAATGGCTGAAAAATTATATTCCATAAAAATGCCTTGAATCGGACGACAAAATTAGTAATTTTCCGGCAAACTCACGACTTTTCCGGCTTAATTTCACTATATTTGTAGCCATGATTAGCCTCCCCGGGAATTTCAAAATACAGATGCAAAATCTTCTGGGAGAAGACTGGAACGATTTTGCCGAAGCGTTGCAGCAGGCGCCGCCGGTAAGCATCCGCTACAACCGGCACAAAAACGCAGCGCCGCAAGACGCCGAAGAGGTGGCTTGGTGCGCCATGGGCAGGTACTTGACCACGCGACCGGTGTTTACACTCGACCCGTTGCTGCACGCCGGCGCATACTACGTACAGGAGGCTTCTTCGATGTTTCTGGAACAGGCAGCCGTGCTGTGGCGCGGGCAAACCGGCTTGCGTTTCCTCGACCTGTGCGCTGCACCCGGCGGAAAATCAACGCACCTGGCCGACCTCATGCCCGCCGGAAGTATGCTGGTGAGCAACGAGGTTATCCGCACCCGGACTGCCGCTTTGTCGGAAAACCTTACCAAATGGGGAAATCCCAATACTGTTATCACGCACAACGACCCGGAAGATTTTGCATCGCTGCCGGGTTTCTTCGACGTGATGTTGATTGACGCGCCCTGTTCGGGCGAAGGCCTGTTCCGCAAAGACCCCGCGGCCATGGAGGAGTGGAGCGAAGCGCACGTAAAATTCTGTGCCGAGCGGCAACGCCGCATCGTGTCCGGCGCGTGGGACGCCTTGAAAGAAGAGGGCTTGCTGCTATACAGCACGTGCACCTGCAACCGTGAAGAAAACGAAAACAACATCCGCTGGATAACACAACACTTAGGCGCAGAGGTTGTGCACATCCCGCTACAGCCCGCATGGAACGTCACGACCAACGAATACGGCCACCGGTTTTTCCCGCATAAAACGAAAGGCGAAGGTTTTTTTATCAGCCTGCTGAGGAAGAACAAGACGGGGAAGCTGTTGTTCCCTATGTCCTCACCCCCGCCCCCTCTCCTGAAGGAGAGGGGAGCGGAGAGACGCGCAAGTTGTGCGTCTTTACTCCCCCTCGCCCAACGGGAGAGGGGGCTGGGGGGTGAGGACTGAATGAACAACTTGGCGCCCTGCGGGCGTTTAATCTATTGTTCACTGTTCGTTGTTCACTATTCAGTGCTCTTAGTTCTTAGTTCAGTTCGTGCAAAGGTAGAAAAAATTTCCAGAAACGCAAAAAAAGTAATTTAATGAAAAAAATCGTATATTTGCCCCACATAGGCATCTTTACTTCTTAACTAAATTCATAATTCATAACTCATAATTCTTATGTCACTTTCGTCAACCAGCATAAACCGTCCGGTGATGGCCACCGTGCTCAACGTTATTGTGATCATTTTTGGGATTATCGGTTTTACGTACCTCGGCGTGCGCGATTACCCGAGCGTCGACCCGTCGATTGTGACGGTTACAACGTCGTTTCCCGGCGCCAACGCCGATGTGATTGAGACGCAAATCACCGAGCCGCTCGAGTCGGCTATCAACGGCGTGCCCGGCATCCGGTCGATTTCCAGCGTGAGCCGCGACGGCCAGAGCCGCATCACGGTGGAGTTTAACCTCGAGGTGCCGATGGAAACGGCGGCCAACGACGTGCGCGACAAGGTGTCGGGCGCGCTCAGGCGGTTGCCGCGCGATGTAGACCCGCCGGTGGTGGCCAAGGCCGACGCCGACGCGCAACCGATTTTCGGCGTAAACCTGCGCAGCGACAACCGCTCGATGATTGACCTGAGCGACTATGCGGAAATTAACTTCAAGGAACGCCTGCAAACGATTTCGGGCGTGAGCAGCGTGGATATTTGGGGGTCGAAGAAGATGGCCGTGCGCCTGAAGATGGACCCCGCGCGGCTGGCGGCCTACGCCCTCACGCCGCTCGACGTGAGCAATGCCGTGACAAATGAAAATATCGAACTCCCGTCGGGGCGCATCGAGGGGCAGAACACCGAACTTACGGTGCGCACGTTCGGCCGCCTCCGCACGATTGACGATTTCAATAACCTCGTAATTTATCAGGACGGCGCGCGTATCGTGCGTTTCAGCGACATCGGCATCGCGGAACTGGAGCCCGAAAATGTGCGCTCGATATTAAAGGTGAACGGACTGCCGTCGGTGAACTGCGTGCTCATTCCGCAACCCGGCGCCAATTACATCGACATTGTCGACCGCGCCAAAGTGGTCATCGAAGACCTGAAGAAAGACCTCCCCGCCGATATTGTAGTGGAAACGGCGTTCGACAACACCACGTTTATCCGCCAGTCGCTGTCGGAGGTGCAGCACACAATTTTCGAGGCGTTCGTGCTGGTGGTGTTCATCATTTTCGTTTTCCTGCGGAACTGGCGCACCACGCTTATCCCGGTGCTGGCCATTCCTGTGTCGCTCATCGGCGTGTTCTTCGTCATGTACCTGGCCGGCTTTTCGGTGAATATCCTCACGCTGTTTGCGGTGGTGCTGGCCATCGGCCTGGTGGTGGACGACGCGATTGTCGTCATGGAAAATATTTACACGAAGATTGAAGGCGGCATGGCGCCGAAAGAGGCGGGCATCAAGGGCTCGAACGAAATATTCTTTGCCGTTATCGCCACTACGATTACGCTGGTGGCGGTGTTCTTTCCCATCGTCTTTTTGCAGGGCGTCACCGGACGGCTGTTCCGCGAGTTCAGCGTGGTGATTGCCGGCGCCGTGTGTATCTCGGCGTTCGTGGCGCTCACGTTCACGCCCATGCTGTCGACCAAACTGCTCACCAAGCACGCTACGGAAAACTGGCTGTATAAGGTGACGGAGCCGTTTTTTACAGGCCTGAATAACGTGTACCGCCGCTCGCTGGGGTGGTTTATGCGACACCGCTACCTCGCGCTGGTGGTGCTGGCGCTGGCATTTGTGGGCATTGCGTGGCTGTGGCAGCAAATTCCTTCGGAAATGGCCCCGCTCGAAGACCGTTCCTACATCACCGTAAATTCTGTGGCGCAGGAGGGCATCACGTTCGATTACATGGAGCGCTATTCCGACGACATGGCGTCGTTGATTGAAGAAGAAGCCCCCGGCGAATTTGAGAACCTGATGTCGGGCGTCGGCATGGGGAGCGTGAACTCGTCGTGGGTGCGCGTGAAGCTGGTTGAGCCCGAGTTCCGCAGCCGCAAGCAACAGGAGATTGCCGACGAGCTCGGCCCGAAGGTCAGGCTGATGACCGGCGCCCGCTCGTTCGTGACGCAACAGCAAACTTTCGGCGGACGCCGCGGCGGCCTGCCGGTGCAATACATCATCCAGGCCAAAAACCTCGACGGGCTGAGAGATGTGATGACCCCCTTTATGGACGAGGTGAACAAGAGTCCGGTGTTCTCGGCCAGCGACCTGAACCTCAAATTCACCAAGCCCGAAGTGACCATCACGATTAACCGCGAAAAGGCCGCACTGCTCGGACTGAGCGTGCAGAATATCGCGCAGACGCTGCAACTGACCATGAGCGAACAGCGCATCGGATACTATATTTATAATGGGAAACAGTACCAGATTTTCAGCCAGTACGACCGCTCGAACCGCAATAAGCCGTCGGACCTCACAAATGCATACGTGCGCAACGTCAACAACGAGCTCATCCAGTTAGACAATGTGGTTACGATTCAGGAGAGCAGCATGCCGCCGCAGTTGTACCGTTACAACCGGTTTGTGTCGGCCACCGTATCAGCGGGGCTGGCCAGGGGCTACACGCTGGGGCAGGGCATCGCGGAAATGGACCGCATCGCGGGCGTGGTGTTAAACGACGATTTTAGCACTACGCTGTCGGGCGACTCGAAGGACTTCGTGGAGAGTTCGTCGAGTTTGGTGTTCGCTTTCGTGCTGGCGCTGATACTGATTTACCTGATACTGGCCGCGCAGTTTGAGAGCTTCCGCGACCCGATGATTATCATGTTCACTGTGCCGCTATCGGTGATTGGCGCACTGCTGGCCATCAAGGTGTATGGGCAGACGATGAATATTTTCAGCGAAATCGGCATCATCATGCTCATCGGGCTGGTGACCAAGAACGGTATCCTGATTGTGGAGTTCGCCAACCAGCGGCGCGCGGCAGGCCTTTCCATGATAGAGGCCATTCAGGACGCGTCGGTGTCGCGTTTCCGTCCCATCTTGATGACCAGTTTGGCTACTATCCTCGGTATTCTTCCGCTGGCCATGGCCAGCGGCGCCGGCGCCGAGAGCCGCGTAGCGATGGGTATTGCGGTGGTGGGCGGCATGATTTGCGCCACGTTCCTCACGCTGTATGTAATCCCGGCGATTTATTCCTACTTCACGGCGGGGAAGAAGTAGGGCGGGAAATTATCAAAAACGTTGTATCTTTGTAAAAAATCGGAGGGGTATTTATGCAACTTAAAAAATATACATTTGAAGAATGTCAAGAATTTACCGGCGCAACGGCTATACTTGGCCAGGTTGTAGCTATCTGTAGCGCCCTTTATGAAAAAGTCGAAACTCAAGAAGAAAAAGAGGCCATTGTCGAATTTCAAGGTGTGTATGCCTATTGGCGTAACAGGATTACCATTAATGAAAAGGAAAGCATAAGGAAAGTGTATGATGAAGTGAAGCCTCTCATCACCGGTACTTATCCTAAATTAAATATAGAATACATATTAAGCCATACACGCCGCCATGCTATCGCTGTATAAAAAATGTGAAGCAACAGGCTTTCTCGGGGAGTCGAGAAATGCAGAAATTTATCGAAACAAGCAACTTTTCGAAGCTCATGCTATCGGAATTGTCCCACAAAGTATGCCTGTAGCCATCATTTTAGGCGGGCAAAATGCCAGCGGCAAATCCTCTTTAGGCAGCCAGTTTATAGATAAATACAAGCTTACAGGTGTAGGAATGGCCAAAGTAGAAGGAGATGCTTTAAGGGAATACCATCCAAACTATGATAAATATGTTATCGAAAACGATAAAATGATGGTTGCTTACACCGCCAGGGATAGTGCACTGTGGACGGAGCGGTTGATAAAAGACCTTGGTATAAGTAAGCGCAATATGCTTATCGAAACAACTTTGCGAAATCCTGAAGTTGTTGCAAGAACCGCCGGGCAGTTAGCTTTAGGCGGATATGTTGTCTATGTAAAGATTTTTGTTGTTTCGTACGATAAAAGCCTTTTGGGCTGCTATGAACGTTATGAGCGGATGAAAGCGGAACGGGGTAATGGCCGGTTTGTACATGACCATTCGTTAAAAGCCGCATATAATCAAATGCCGGCAACTGTGGAGAAGCTGAAAGAACAAGGCCATTGCGCCTGTATTCACCTTTATACACGTACCGGTGTGCTGTTTGAGGACAATTATAAAACTGCTAATTTAAGCGAAATCATTATCCGGGAACGTAATCGGCGTTACACTCGTGAGGAAATAAAAGAACTTAAAGCCGGATGGAATTATGTAGCAAAACAAATGTATATACGTCATGCCGGTAAAGAAGAATTTGCAGAAGTTTCCATGCGGATGGATGACCGTATCCGCGAGTTGGAGAAAGAACAAACCCAAGAGGAAACCCTCCAGCTCCTTATAGATATTAAGCGGGATTTTCTTCTCGGCATAAAATAATAAACTGTACGTAATTCCGGCGATTTATTCCTACTTCACGGCGGGGAAGAAGTAGGGTCGCCGAAAATTTATTCATCAAGCATCAGCGTTTTTTGCGCTTTAAGTTTTTTCAACTGTTCACGCTGTACTTCTTCAATACTTTTTTCGGGCGTAGGCTGGTCTTCGGGCAACACGCCACCTACGCGTTCAATGGTTCGTCGCACTTCTTGTCCCACTGCGTTGTGAGCCGCAGTAGCATGTTCGGTTCTCTGAATTTGCCCTTTGCGAATTTTTTCTTCCGCCAATGAAATGCGGAACAAATTAGCGATAAGTTCCTGACTGTTCATAAAATCAAGAATTTTCTGTTTGGGCTGCAATTTCTTCCGTTTGTGAATATCCGCCACCGTTTCGCCACCGTACAAGCCCATATATCCTGCATTTTGGAATGTGGCAAATTCTTCCTCCGTAATCACGCCGGCGTTGTGAGCAGCTTCGACAAGCATCTGATTCCATTGCCGCACGTCGCCCCGAACAACAAGGCGTCTGTTGTCCTCGTCGAGTTGGTTAAAATAGTCGGCAACTTCTTGACGGCGCGTTTGAATGGCAAAATAGGTCTGCCCTGTGGCAATCACTTCTTTGCGTGGGTCTCCGTTCTGCACAATCAGATAGCAGGCATAGCGCGTGAGTTTGTAATCCGCAATTTTACGCTTTGTTTTACTTCCAATGTCAACCATTTTGTTGAGTTCAACAAAATGGTCTAGAATACGCTGTCCGCTGTTTTTGCAAGCCAACGTGGCCCTATCCATTACTTTTGTGAAATTGCGCCATTCGGTATATCCCAGCACAGACGCTAATTCGCGTGCAAACCAATATTCCACACCGTTTTCGTTCGCGTGTTTGATTTGTTCGAAATTTTGATATTCTTTCGCTATTAAATTGCTCATATTATTTTTATCAGAATTAGGTCCTGACGTTTTTTAACTTCTACGGCAAAGGTAATAACAATTTGGAAATTGCAAAAAATTGTCATCGTACTCAGACAGCATCCCTGTTTACCCCTTTCCAAAACAACACTATGCTACAAGACGACGTGGTAAGTAAGCGCTGCCGAAGGGCAACACTCCACCTGTTTGATGATATCCGGCGTAGCAGCGGCGGTGAGGTTAATCCACGGATGGCGTTT
>JAIRLC010000081.1 GCA_031259645.1 Prevotellaceae bacterium
CGGGTCAGGGTAACGTATTCCCACCCGGCCGATAGCCTTCTGTATCACGCGTGGACGCAGCCCCGGATACTTACTTTTTAAAATATTTTTGCATGTATCAGGAAAAAAACGTATATTTACAAAAGTTAAAATCAAATATTAAGTATGGCTAAAGAAATTAAATTTAGTTTGGTATATCGCGACATGTGGCAATCGTCGGGGAAATACCAGCCGCGTGTTGACCAGTTACAACAAATCGCTCCGGTGATTGTGGACATGGGATGTTTCGCCCGCGTGGAAACCAACGGCGGGGCGTTTGAACAAGTTAATTTATTGTACGGGGAAAATCCGAACGTCGCGGTGCGGGCGTTTACCAAACCGCTCCGCAACGCCGGCATCCAAACCCACATGCTCGACCGCGGGTTGAACGGCCTGCGCATGAACCCGGTGCCCGCCGACGTGCGCAAGATGATGTATAAAGTGAAGCACGCCCAGGGCGTTGACATCACCCGCATCTTTTGCGGACTGAACGACGCGCGCAACATTATTCCGTCTATCCGCTACGCCAAAGCCGGCGGCATGATTCCGCAGGCGTCGCTGTGTATCACGTATTCGGCTATTCATACGGTAAAATATTATGTAGATTTGGCCGTGCAACTTATTAAAGAAGGCGCACAGGAAATTTGCCTGAAAGACATGGCCGGTATTGGCCGCCCGCACAGTCTTGGGCAAATTGTGAAGGGCATCAAAGAGCAGTATCCGCAAATTCCGGTGCAGTATCACGGACACACCGGCCCCGGTTTCTCGGTGGCCTCCATGCTCGAAGTGGCGAAGCACGGCGCCGATTACCTCGACGTGGCTATAGAGCCCCTCTCATGGGGCATGGTGCACCCCGACGTGATTACCATCCAAGCCATGCTGAAAGACGCGGGTTTCAGCGTCCCCGCCATCAACATGGACGCTTACATGGAAGCGCGCCGCCTCACCCAAAGCTTCATCGACGAGTTCCTCGGTTATTTCATCGACCCCGGTAACAAGATAATGACCTCCCTCCTCGTGGGATGCGGCCTTCCCGGCGGCATGATGGGCTCCATGATGGCCGACCTGAAAGGTATGCACAACGCCATTAATCTGGCGCTCCGCCAGCATCACAAGAAAGAAGTGGCGTTCAACGACCTCGTGGTACAGCTCTTCCGCGAAGTGGAATACGTGTGGCCGAAGCTCGGCTACCCGCCGTTAGTAACGCCTTTCAGCCAATATGTGAAAAACATTGCGCTGATGAATATCCTGTCGCTGGCGAAAGACGAGCCGCGTTTTTCGATGATTGACAAGGACAGTTGGAACATGATTCTCGGCAAGATGGGACGGCTTCCGGGCCCGCTGGCGCCGGAAATCACGGAACTGGCCAGAAAGAACGGCATGGAATTTTACACCGGCGACCCGCAAGACGCCTTCCCCGACGAACTCGACCGCTTCCGCGCCGACATGAAAGCCAAAGACTGGGATACGGGCAAGGACGACGAAGAACTGTTTGAATACGCCATGCACGAACGCCAGTATCTCGACTACCGGTCGGGCGTGGCGAAGGAGCGCTTCGACCACGACTTGGAGGCGGCGAAAGAAAAGGCCAATGCGCCCATCGTCACCAAGCGCCCGGTGATTGAGATGCCCAAGATAGAAGTAGAGAAAATCATGGAAAACCACCCGAAGGCGCAACCTGTGCACGCCCCGGTGCGCGGACAAATTTTGTGGAGCTACGAGCCCTACGGCGCTTCGGTGACGCCCGAAGAAGGCGCTGTGGTAAAAGAAGGCGACGCGCTTTGTTTCGTGCAGGCCTACTACGGCGTGGAACCGGTGATGTCGAACTTTACCGGCAAAATCGTGACAGCCCACGCCAAGCAAGGCGACATGGTGGAAAAAGGCGAAATCATTGCGTTTGTGGAAGCTATTTTGTAGAGTAGCAGTAAGCAGTGACAGTAGACAGTGAAGACAGATAAAACTGCTACGCGATAGTAATGATCATGTCCGGACTATAATGCTCTTCAAATTCCATTTATTCTCGTCGCAAAGGCGGCAAAAAAATCAATTGCACAGTGTTTTTCGTTGGATGAAAGTCCCGCAGGAATTCGATTTTCATAACCGCAAGCCGGCGAATTGCGGCTATGGTGGTATTGCCTTTCGGTAGCCACAGAAGTAGTCGTCTTATTTATTTAAACTTTCTCTTAAGGCAAATAAGGCATCTGTAGTGATAACTTTTCTGAAACCTTTACCCAGCAATCCACGTATTAAACGTTTGTCGCCTGTCCATAAAAGCCCGCCGAATTGCTTTGCAAAAGCCACGTAAACGGTGTCTTTCACATCAATATCCGACACCAAATTAACAGCAAATCGCCAATTTAAGGGTAAAACCGTATTTTCCGACATAAAAGCAATCGTTCTGCAAACATGATATTCTGCTTCCTGAATGGAAGACAGCGGCAACTGTGAAAGTTTCATCAACTTGTCATAATGTGAATGTATTTCATGGCGCAGGAAATTGGGAGCGATGAAAGTAAACATATTTGAATTAATAAGCAAATCGCCTATTTGCCCATCTGCATTCAAAACGGCGCTAAACACAATGTTAGCATCAATAATGATGTTCATGAGGCGAACCTGTCTTTATTCTTTTCCCACCAATTGCGACTTACCTCGTCGGCCAACAAGTTTACCTCTGATGGCTTTGCCTCAGAGCCGGCCGTTGCTTCCAGATACATGGCGTAATTTATCAGCCGTTGAATATTTAAAGCATTAACCTTTGTATTCAGGTTGAGTACAATTCGGGTATTGTCCACTTGTTCTAACAGCATAACTTTATTAGCTTATGATTTTCCACAAAGATAAGAAAAATAATGATTAGTGATACAGATTTCAAGATTTAAAAATTCCATAATTCAAAGATTTAAATCATGAAATCGTGGAGTCTTGAAATTGCACAGCATTTTTCGTTGGATGAAAGTCCCGCAGCGGAAGAGGGAATGGTGGAAAAAGGCGAAATCATTGCGTTTGTGGAGTAGGCCGCTATTTGGCAATCTGTAAACCATTCCCCTGTTGATTTGTAAAATATATTTGAAATAATTCGTAAAATAAAAGATATCTTTGTACTTTTGCAAAAACAAAATTAGAAGATATGAGCTACTATTCAAGAATAGTTGAAACGGAAATTGAGCGAAAATTAAATGCTTCGGGCGCATTGCTGATAAAAG
>JAIRLC010000139.1 GCA_031259645.1 Prevotellaceae bacterium
CCTTTCTATATTGAAGCCAACTTGCGCCTGTATGGGAAAAGTTTTATTTCCACCGCAAAGGAACTGGCCATGGGCTTTGAGGAAGACATGAGCCTGCATGGGCTATGCGCAATTCCCGAACTTTATCATGGAGACCCGCCACACTCGCCCCATGGCAGCATTTCGCAGGCGTGGAGTGTGGCCGGAATACTACGAAGCATACAATTGATTGAGCAATATGAAAAATAATAATTGATATGAAAGTATTAATGTTCGGATGGGAGTTTCCTCCGCATATTGCCGGAGGGTTGGGTACGGCCTGCTACGGGCTCACAAAAGGCTTAGCCAAAAATGAAGTGGAGATACTGTTTGTGATGCCGCGCGCGTCGGGCGATGAAGACGAAACCGCTGTGCGCATACTTAATGCAAGCGACATTGAGATATTCGCCAACGTTAAAGCCCTTGAAGAATTTTGGGAGCATGTCAATTTTTTTGAGATAGGGTCGAACCTCATTCCGTACCTCGGACCGGAAGAATTTGAAGCGTTGGTGAACTATAATATTAAAGGTACGCAGGATAAAAATCAATTTGTCGGCTTCGGACAAAAATACAACTTCTCTGGAAAGTATAGCGCCAACCTTTTGGAGGAAGTGGCGCGTTATGCCCTGGTGGCCGCATCTGTGGCGCTACGCGAACAGTTTGATATAATTCACGCCCATGACTGGCTTACCTACATTGCCGGCATTGTGGCGAAAAAAGTATCGGGCAAACCGTTGGTAATTCACGTCCACGCCACCGAATTCGACCGCAGCGGTGAAAATATCAACCGGCAGGTGTATGACATTGAGCGCTGGGGAATGGTAGAGGCCGACAAGGTCATTACGGTCAGCAACCTCACCCGCAACATTGTCGTCAACCGTTACGGGATAGACCCGGAAAAAGTAATTACGGTACATAACGCCGTCGATTTTCAGGGCTATTCGTCGGTGAATGTAGAGCGCGGCGTAACGGATAAGGTGGTGACATTCCTTGGGCGCATCACATACCAAAAAGGTCCCGAATATTTTATTGAGGCGGCGGCCAAGGTATTGAAAAATTACCCCCATGTTCGTTTTGTGATGGCCGGGAGCGGCGATATGTTTAACCGCTCTATCCGCCGGGTGGCGCGGCTGGGTATCGCTTCGCGGTTCCACTTCACCGGTTTCCTGCAAGGCGCCGATGTGCAACGGATGTTTGCCTACAGCGACGTGTATGTGATGCCTTCGGTATCGGAGCCGTTCGGCATTTCCCCGCTGGAGGCCATGCGTTCCAACGTGCCCACCATCATTTCAAAACAGTCGGGTGTGGCCGAAGTGTTGAAACACGCCATCAAGGTTGATTTCTGGGACGTCAACGCACTGGCCGACGCCATGCATGGCTTGCTGGCTTACCCCGCCTTGTCGAAAATGGCGGTACGTTGCGGACTGGAAGAAGTCAATGCGCTCAAATGGGACAATGCGGCGTTTCATGTGAAGAAAGTGTATGAATCGACAGTTGCCGGATAACCGGACTGTCACTAAAAATAATACCTATATTATATAAAGGTATAAAAATAGATATTCTATGAAAAAAACTTTATGTCTTTATTTCCAAGTGCACCAACCCCTGCGGTTGCGTCAGTACCGTTTCTTCGATATTGGGAAAGACCATTACTACTATGACGATTTCGCAAACCGTTCCATCATGCGCAAAGTGGCCGACCGGTGCTACCTCCCGGCAAACAAGCTGATGCTTGGTTTGATTAAGGAGTACGGCAAGCAATTTAAAATTAGTTTTTCCATATCCGGAACCGCTATCGAACAATTTGAGCAGTTTGCACCCGAAGTGTTGGACAGTTTTAAGGCGCTGGCCAAAACGGGTGCGGTAGAATTTCTGGCGGAAACATATTCCCACTCGCTGGCGTCGCTCAAAAGCCCCGACGAATTTCGCACGCAAGTGGAAGAACACGCGGCGTTGATTAAAAAACATTTTGGGAAGAAGCCGGTAACATTCCGCAACACCGAGCTGATTTATTCCGATGAAATAGGCGCGACGGTGGCCGGCATGGGATATTCGGCTATGCTCACCGAAGGTGCAAAACACATCTTGGGATGGAAAAGCCCAAACTATCTTTACGCGAATGCCATCAACCCCAAGCTGAAAATCCTCTTGAAAAACTACCGGCTGAGCGATGATATTGCCTTCCGTTTTTCAAACCGCGGATGGAGCGAATGGCCGCTTACGGTAGAAAAATATGTGGCATGGCTGAACATGGCCGCAAAAAAGGATGAGCTCATCAACCTGTTTATGGACTATGAAACTTTTGGCGAGCATCAAGGTGTGGAAACCGGAATTTTCGCATTCCTGCAACATCTCCCTGCGCGTATATTTTCTCACTCGAAGTTCGAATTTCTCACTCCGGCCGACGTTGTGGAGAAGCACCAACCGGTTGCGCCGTTACATGTTCCTTATGCAATTTCGTGGGCCGATGAGGAGCGCGACCTCAGCGCATGGCTCGGAAATGAGCTCCAAAACGAAGCTTTTGACCAATTATACCGCCTCGAAGAAAAAATAAATGCACATAATGAAAAAAAATTATGGCACGATTTTCGGAACCTTCAAGCCTCCGATCACTTCTATTATATGTGCACCAAATTCTTCTCAGATGGCGCGGTACACAAGTACTTCACGCCATACGACACACCTTATGAAGCATTCATAAATTACATGAATGTGCTGAGTGATTTCATCACTTGTGTTGAAAAACCTGTTGAAAAAGAATTGATAAAAAATAGGAAGTCAATAAAAAAATTACTAACATTGCAGTCTGAAATGGCACGTAAGGAAAAAATAACGAAAGAAAAACCAATAACTAAAACGGTAAATACAATTTTTATGAAAAAAACAACTTTAAGCGCATTGGCAGCAGAAGGTCCTCTGCCAGGCGTAACAGGTGAAAAGCCTGTAGCGAAGAAGCCAGCCAAGAAAGCTGCTCCGAAGAAAAAGGTAGCCGCCAAGAAAGCTGCTCCGAAGAAAAAGGTAGTCGCTAAGAAAGCTGCTCCGAAGAAAAAGGTAGTCGCTAAAAAAGCTGCTCCGAAAAAGAAGTAGTGCGCGACATTTACCAGATGTAATAAAGGCTATCCTTCCGGATAGCCTTTATTACATTATGAGTT
>JAIRLC010000147.1 GCA_031259645.1 Prevotellaceae bacterium
ACACTTTTCGAAGGTCTTTAAAATTGATTGAAAATGTACACGGTGCGTTATCTCTGAAACGATAATATACTGTTTACCCCAGTTCGGCGTAGCGTCCTCGCTACGCCGCCAGCGGACATCCTCAAACACCCCCCAATTCATAACTCATAATTCATAACTCATAATTTTTTGCGTATATTTGCATTAAAAATAAAAACCATGACAACCAGAAGAAATTTCCTGAAAACGGCGACGCTCGCTTCTGCCGGATTGGCTGTGGGACTTCGTGCGAATGCCGGTAACGCCGGCAATAATGCAAATGCAGGCGGCAAGGTAAATCTTGCCTGCATCGGCATCGGCAACCGTGGAGAACAAATCATAGACGATTTCGACAAAACCGGGCTGGCCAACGTGGTGGCCTTGTGCGACGTTGATTTGGGCGCGGAACACACCAAAAAGATGTTGGCTAAATTTCCGAAAGCCAAACAATTCAAGGATTTCAGGCAGATGTTCGACAAAATGGGAAATGAAATCGAGGCGGTATGCATCGCGGTACCCGACCATGCGCATTTCCCCATCAGCATGCTGGCGATATCGTTAGGGAAACATGTGTATGTAGAGAAGCCCATGGCGCGCACCTTTCTTGAAGCCGAACTGATGATGGATGCGGCGCGGAGGCATCCGAAAGTAGTTACGCAAGTGGGCAACCAAGGGCACTCGGAAGCCAACTATTTCCAATTCAAAACATGGGTGGAAGCCGGCGTCATAAAAGATGTGACGGCAATCAGCGCACACATGAACAACGACCGGCGATGGCACACATGGGACGTCAATATTTATAAGTTGCCGGACAGGGAGCCCATTCCCAAAACGCTGGACTGGGACACGTGGATGAGCGCCGTGCCCTACCATGAATACAATGCAAAATACCATAACGGCGACTGGCGCTGCTGGTACGACTTCGGGATGGGCGCGCTCGGCGACTGGGGCGCACATATCATGGACACCGCCCACGAATTTCTGCAACTGGGGCTGCCTTACGAAGTCCGTCCCACGCTGACGGGGCATAATGAGTACTTTTACCCGACTTCCTCTACCATCCTGTTCCGTTTCCCGGCAAGGGGCGACATGCCGCCCGTTGATTTGACGTGGTACGACGGCGTAAACAACCTGCCCCCAATTCCGGAAGGCTATGGAAAATCCGAGCTGGCCGAAGGCATTCCCGCATCGGGTCAAGGGGAAATAAAAGCCGCCTCAATCAATCCGGGTAAGATTATCTACAGCCGGGATTTGACTTTCAAAGGCGGCTCTCATGGCTCTACGTTGTCCATCATTCTCGAAGAAAAGGCAAAGGACATGAAACTTCCGGAAGTGCCGAAAAGCCCGTCCAATCACTTTGCAAATTTCTTACGCGCCTGTATGGGTGAAGAAAAAACCCGCTCGCCCTTTGAAATTCATGGCTCTTTGAGTCAGGTTTTCTCGCTCGGCGTGATTGCGCAACGGCTGAATACCACTTTATACTTCGACGCCCGGACAAAACAAATAACCAACAACACCTTTGCCAATGCCATGTTGGCCGGGTTGCCCCCGCGTAAAGGTTGGGAACAATACTACGAATTATGAATTATGAGTTATGAATAACAATAAAATTATGAAGAAGGGAACTGTATTACTGACCGCAATGCTGTTGCTGTGCGGCGGGTTGTTTGCACAGGAATGGACGTCTTTGTTTAACGGAAAAAACCTGAAGGGTTGGAAAAGGCTTAACGGCACAGCAGAATATAAAGTGAAAGACGGCGTTATCATGGGAATTTCCAAAATGAATACGCCCAACACGTTTCTGGTTACGGAAAAAAATTATGGCGACTTCATCCTTGAATTTGATTTTTATGTGGACGACGGACTTAATTCCGGCGTGCAATTCCGCAGTCTGAGTTTTAAGGAATATAACAACGGAAGGGTGCACGGTTATCAATTCGAAATTGACCCTTCAGACAGGAAATGGTCGGGCGGCGTTTACGACGAAGCGCGAAGAGGCTGGCTCTATCCCATGACCGTAAATCCCGAAAGTAAAAACGCTTTCAAAAACGGAGAGTGGAACAAGGCGCGAATTGAAGCCATCGGAAACACGATTGCTACTTGGATTAACGGTATTCCGTGCACCAACCTTTGGGACGACATGACGCCGGAAGGATTTATTGCTCTGCAAGTACACGCTATCGGGGACAAGGAACTGGAAGGGAAAACGATAAAATGGAAAAACATACGCATCTGTACCGCGAACGTGGCACAATACCGCACCAAATCCAATGCGCCAGAAGTGAATGTCATCCCCAACACGATTTCGCCGGCCGAAGCCGCAGACGGATGGAAATTGTTGTGGGACGGAAAAACCACCAACGGTTGGAGAGGCGCAAAACGTAGCGACTTCCCGCCACAAGGCTGGCGTATAGACAATGGCATTTTGAAAGTGCTCAAAGGCGGTGGCGGCGAGTCCACGAACGGAGGAGATATTGTTACTGCCGGAAAATATAAAAATTTTATCCTCAAGGTGGATTTCAAAATAACGCAAGGCGCCAACAGCGGAATTAAATACTTTGTGGATACCGGCCTGAATAAAGGCGAGGGCTCTGCCATAGGTTGCGAGTTTCAAATTCTGGACGACGAACGGCACCCCGACGCTAAATTGGGCGTAAAAGGCAACAGGACAATAGGCTCTTTATATGATTTGATACCGGCCATAACGTCCAAGCAATTCAACATAAATGAATTTAATACGGCGGTGATTATCGTTAGGAATAACCACGTGGAGCATTGGCTCAATGGGATAAAAGTGGTGGAATATGAACGGAACAGCCAAATGTGGAATGCGTTGGTTGCCTGCAGTAAATACAAAGACTGGCCTGATTTCGGTAATGCCGCGGAAGGCCATATCCTGTTGCAAGACCACGGGGACGAGGTTTGGTTTAAAAATATAAAGATTAAAGAACTATGAGAAAATTATTTATAGGTATGATGACCCTTGCTGCCTCGCTCACGGCTTGCTCCGACCACGACGCCCGCCAAACAAAAAGGAATACGGTAACGGTGGCCGACGGCCTCCTGACGCCCGACATTTTAAACAGTTTCGGCCGGGTAAGCGACCCGCAGGTGTCGCCCGACGGAAAAACGGTGCTCTACGGCGTAAGTTTCCCGGATATTAAGCAGAATAAATCGTACCGCGATTTGTTTTTGGTAAACATAGACGGAAGCGGCAACCGGCAAATCACCTACACTTCGGGGAACGAAGCAAACGCCCGGTGGATAAAGGGCGGTAGCAAAATTGCCTGTCTTTCCGCCGGGAAACTTTTCGAGATAAACCCCGACGGTAGCGGCGTCACGGAAGTGGAAGGTTTCGGTGAAAGCATCAACGAATTTACGGTGTCGCCCGATGGAAAAAAAATACTGTTCACCAGCGATGTGAAAGCCGGGCAGCGGGTTACGGATATTTATCCCGACCTGCCGAAAGCCACCGGAAGAATTGCCGATGACCTGATGTACCGGCACTGGGACGAGTGGGTAGAAAGCGTCCCGCATCCTTTTGTGGCCGATTACGACGGGAAAAAGTTGTCGAACGTTATTGACCTCCTCGAAGGCGAGCCGTATGAATGTCCGTCAAAGCCTTTCGGCGACATTTCGGAACTGGCTTGGAGCCCCGACAGCAAAGCCATTGCGTACACCTGCCGCAAAAAAACAGGCAAGGACTACACGCTTTCTACCAACTCCGATATTTACCTGTATCGCCTCGACGACAAGCGCACGGTAAACCTCACGGAAGAGATGCAGGGTTATGACAGATGTCCGCAGTTTTCACCCGACGGCCAGTGGCTGGCATGGACCAGCATGGAACGCGACGGCTACGAAGCCGACTTGAACCGCCTGTTCATCATGAACCTCGAAACAGGAACGAAAACTTTTCTGACGCAACGCTTCGACTACAACATCGACGGCTTCACGTGGACGCCCGACAGCAAAGGCCTGTATTTCTCTTCGTGTGTAAAGGCGCTCACACACCTTTATGCCATTAGCATTAACGGTCGACATATCCGGCAAATCACCGACGGCATTTTTGATGTGGGTATTCCGGCGCTTGCGGGCGAACAACTGGTCACCACCCGCCATTCGATGATGGAGCCCGACGAAGTGATTGCCGTAAATCCGGCCACCGGCGCCATCACGCAACTCACGTTTGAGAATAAACACATCCTCGACCAGTTGAAGGGAAGCCGCATGGAGCAACGCTGGATGACCACCACCGACAACAAGAAAATGCACACGTGGATTGTGTATCCGCCCGATTTTGACGCCGGCAAAAAATACCCGGCCATCATGATGTGCCTCGGCGGGCCGCAAGGCACCATCAGTCAAGGGTGGTCATACCGTTGGAACTACCGCTTGATGGCGGCGCAGGGTTACATTGTAATTCTTCCGAACCGGCGCGGCACTACGTCTTTCGGACAGGCATGGACAGAGCAAATCAGCGGCGACTACACCGGGCAAAACATGAAAGATTACCTCACGGCCGTCGATGAAATGAAAAAAGAACCGTTTGTGGACGGCGCCCGCATTGCTTGCACAGGCGCAAGCTACGGCGGATATTCGGTGTTCTGGCTTGCCGGAAACCACAATAAACGTTTCAGGGCGTTCATTGCCCACGCCGGCGTGTTCAATTCGGAACACATGTACATGACTACCGAAGAATTGTGGTTCCCGCATTGGGACAACGGCGGCGCGCCATGGGACAAACACAACAAAACAGCACAACGCACCTACAACGAATCGCCGCATAAATATGCCGACCGCTGGGATACGCCCATTTTAATTACACACGGCGAAAAAGATTATCGTATCCCCTACGACCAAGCTATGGCGGCATTCAGCGCCGCCCGCCTGCATGACGTGCCGGCCGAATTGTTAATATTTCCCGATGAAAACCACTGGGTGCTGAAGCCGCAAAACAGCATTTTGTGGCACCGTCTTTTCTATCGTTGGCTTGATAAATGGATGTAATAAGATGAAGATTACCGAGCTTTTTAAACACACACCGCGCACCTATTCGTTTGAATTTTTCCCGCCGAAAGATGAGATTTCGGCTGTAGATTTCGGCATCAACGTAGGAACGCTATTAAAACTTGACCCCTCGTTTGTGACGGTGACTTACGGCGCCGGCGGCTCCACACAGGAACGCACGTTTGCGCTGGTGGATTACCTGAAAAATAAAATCGGGCTGAACACCATGGCACACTATACCTGCATCGCCGCTTCAAGAGAAAAAACGCTACACGACTTGCAAGCCCTGCAACAAATGGGCATGGAAAACCTGATGCTGCTGCGTGGCGACCCGCCTGCCGGCGAAACGGCATTTACGCCGCCCGCCGACGGTTTTAAGTATGCGTCGGAACTGATTGCTTTCGTGAAAGCGCAGGGTTTCGATTTCTGCATCGGCGGCGGCGCTTACCCCGAAAAACACCCCGACGCCGTATCAATGGACGGCGACATCCGTCATCTGAAAGAAAAAGTGACGGCCGGCGCCGACTTCTTAATTACCCAACTATTTTTTGTCAATGAAATTTATTTTAAGTTCGTAACGCAATGCCAACAGGCCGGCATTACTTGCCGCATCATTCCGGGCATTATGCCTATTACTTCCTACAGCCAACTGATACGCTCCACCAAAATGAGCCGCGCCGCAGTGCCGCCTGAGCTGGAAGACAGCATAAAGACGCACGAAAATAATCCGAAGAAAATTTACCAAACCGGCATGGATTATGCTATTCAACAATGCCGCGACCTGCTGCTGGTGGGCGCGCCGGGCCTGCATTTCTACACACTCAACAAATCCCGCGCCACCGTAGAAATCTTTGAAACATTGAGGCAGAATCTATAAACTAAACCCGAATACAAAAAAGATATCTTCCTGATTGGGATTAAGGATTATCTGTCCAAAAACCGGCAAAGAAAAACTATCCGTAATTTTAATTTCTTTACTTGCTTTCAA